>PLXB01000293.1 GCA_003151215.1 Ignavibacteriota bacterium | reverse complement strand
ACTGCGGTGAACGCTTTTACGTCTATTAAAGGAAAATTCTCCTTGATGCGGCGTACCATATCGACATAATGCTGCCACTGCCAATCAGGATGCAAGCCCATGGTAATATGCACTTCGCGAATATCGGGATTCAAGATGGCAAGCATCTCTTCGATACTCTGCTCATAGGCTTCAGGTGAATCTTGCTTAACGGCGAAATCACAGAATTTGCAGCTTAGGACGCAGATATTTGTCGGCTCGAACTTCTGATTGAGGACAAAATAAACCGAGTCGCCCGATTTCGCCCGAGCCACTTCATTCGCCATCCTTCCAATACCGATAAGGTCATGCGAGCTATAGAGAGTCAAGCCATCGGCAAGCGAAAGCCGTTCGCCGGAGCGGACTTTATTCCATATGGGGACGAGCGACGGATCGCGAAATGTCAAATTTTTAGCGGTGAGCATTCGTATGAGTATTTTGAGGGCGATAAAACAGATTGTGTGGAGGATTCAATCCAAGTCTAAGAAAAGCATTCCGATTCAGAGAATCAGAAATAACGAAATTTTAGCTTTTTGTTTCTTAACGCGAAAAACTATATTTCGGAGTTTGTTTGGTATCGCATGTTGTGCAGCAAGTGGATTGACTAAACCCGCAACTCGGCACAGTATTCCATTGGTTCTCAAGCTGCATCGCAGGCGAGTTCGAGTCTGGCGATCTCATATTATTGATAACACTATTGAGGCGATCCATCTGGTCATCGAGCGTACTTCGATCATTTGAGCGATAATATGCTCCGTTTGGAGAACACGAGGCTAATCCTAAAGCCGCAAGTATAATACTGATCTTACAAGAAAAACGTATCATTGAATCCTCCTTTGATTATTGATAGATATACATACTAAAAATGACTACAAAAGTTTCACCGGAATTGTGATATATTTACGGTACTTAAGATGGCATGCAGTGACAATCAATGTAATGATAATCCGGCGCAGCCTGTTTCCTTAGTACTCCCTTTCACTTCCCCTGATCTTTACAAACAAAATTACTATCATGGACTTAATTCAACTCGTTCTTATTCTCATCGCCGTCGGCGTTGGCTTGTATCTCATCAATCGGTTTATTCCGATGGATTCGAAGATCAAGCAGATCCTTAATATCGTTGTTGTAATCGTCGTGATCATGTGGCTCCTTAAGATATTCGGGATTTTCGATGCCGGGACTATTCATGTCGGCAAGTAATCTTTATCAATAATTCAATCGGAACGGCAATCATATGCATATGCCATCAATATTAATAAACATACTATCATGAAGACAATATCCATATTTATCTTACTCCTTGCAAGCGTGAATTTTCTATCCTGTTCAAGTTCTAAAAGCACGAGCGGCAGTGTGCCGATCAGTACTGTTGTCATATCCGATATGAAATTCGTGCCGGAGACGATCAACGTTTCANNAGGAACCACCGTAACATGGCATAATTTAGATAGCAAGTCTCATACGGCAACTGCAAACGACGACTCCTGGAATACGGGTGACATGGGAATCGGTGATTCGCATTCGGTGACTTTTTCCAAATCAGGTACATACCATTATCATTGTAAATATCATACAATACTCGGCATTGGTATGACTGGAACGGTGATCGTGCAATGAGGTTACGGAATTTTAGCCGATAAAATATTCGACGATGGCGGAGGATTCGGGTAGATCCATTTCCCTGTAATAACATCATAATATCTCGGCGAGTATTTTGTGCTTGTTGCGAAACCCTGAAGATAGATCGTCGTTCCGGATTTAATCCATCCATTCGGACCGCATGCTTCCCAATTTGTTGATGTAAAATAAAAATCATTCCCTTTTCTTATTAATGGTATCGGACGCGAATTATTCCATAAAAGTCCGCCGAGCCAGGTAGTAGTATCTCCATATGTAATGATCGGCGTCACTCCAAAAAAGACATACGCCTGAACTATTGCCGAATCAGCCGAAGCGCCGGAGATATGTCCCGAAAGATAGCCGAAATGTTGATAGTCGGAAGTATCGGAAGTTGCCGATACAGAATCTAACACTATTGTGAAGCCAACAGGCTGATACAAATACACTCTGGCTCCATAAGAAACCGTCCCTCCGCCGATATAGGAATAGGAAGTATTTTTTACCGTCCCATAACCGTTTTTTGAAAAGCTTATACTATAGGTTTGTGTCGGAAGGTTATGAATGACCCAATTTCCAGCCGTGTCAGAAATACCGGAGAGCGAAGTGCCCTCAGCCAGCGCGGTTACCCCGCTCCTATCGGGGACTTCATTGCCATGAGAATCATAAAGACCGACTGTACCTTGCAGATCGCCGGTTTGCAGCGGTGTTGTCGGCGTTGAATTTTTACAGCCAATAACAAATACGAGAAATGCGAAAGAAAGAATTGTGTATAGTTTCATTTGTAAAGAGAGAATAATTAATACACGAACTCCAACGCCTCTTCCGACAACAAGTTACGTAGGGCAAGAATTCTTGACCTGAACTCATAGCCAACAATTGACTGTTAATTCTTTTAACTTAATAATTCCTAAGACATACAATGAAAACAATTTTAGTTATCTTCGTGGCAATAATTTCATTGATATTGATCACAAATTTTCTTTCGTGTACAAGCACGAAGAATATTGATGCTTCAAGCATCCCTGCTAATACCATTGTCATGGCGGATACGAAATTTATTCCTTCGAAGATCACTGTCTCCAAAGGGACGACGGTGACATGGAAGAATCTTGAAGACCGGACGCATAATGCTACAGCCGACGATACATCATGGAAGACCGATGATATGGAACTTGGCGAATCGAAATCGGTCACGTTCGATAAACCAGGAATATACTCTTATCACTGCACCCATCATACAATAATGGGATTCGGGATGACGGGGACAGTGATCGTTCAGTGAGTATCTCGTTAAACTCTTACTCGACGTTTCTTACTTTATTCCTTGATAACAGGAAAAGATACACGATCGTCTTTACCGTTAAGATAAACAGTGTACATACCGGGTGATAAATTGCCGATATTGAGCTTCATATCCGTACCTGAGATCGTACTAACTGAAACTTCTCTTCCAAGCGCATCTGAAATCCTTACTTCATACTCGCCGCCATTTTTCAATCCCGATAAATACACTTCCGATGTTGCGGGCTGCGGGTAACAGCGTATATCGGAATTCACATTTTTTAACGTACTGACGAAGGCAACTGCAGGAGCGAATGACCACCAATCACTTAACGGAACAACGTATTGCCCTGAGAAACTTGAGCCATTGCCGATATATACCGTATCTCCAAGCGTAATAGCTGTAGCCCACGCACGTGCTTTGCCGGAAAAATTCGTTTCTTGCTGCCACGAATCCATACTCGGATCGTACGAATAAATATCATTAAAGACCGAAGTATATTGAGTTTGTCCTAAACCGACATACCCCTTTCCATTCAGGACATATGCGATACCGGCTTGCCGTGCAGCGCCGGGAAATGACGTCATTTGATCCCATGAATCCATTACAGGATCATATCGCCACAGATCGGTTAATTCATAATTTCCGGCACCGCAAGCCAGATACCCATAATTACCGATACTGAACATCGACGGAAAAATATTCGGTCCGGTTGGAAGATCGGCTTTCGCTGTCCAGGTATCAGCGACGGGATCGTAAGCATAAAATTCCTGATAAACATTTAACACACTATCGGCGCCTCCGGCAATATATGCTATATTCCCTAAGACAAACACACCGATTCCATCGCGATTGCCGGCAGGAAAATCTGCTTTGCGCGTCCAGGAATCGGTTGCCGGATCATATTCCCAAAGATCATGCTTCACCGAAGGAGCATTAATATGATCGCTTCCAAGACCTACATACCCTTTCCCATTAATTGCAAATGCGGCAGCGAATCCGCGGTTTGTATCTACGCCGGGAATATTCGCTTTTTTTGTCCATTTATTCGACCCAGGATCATATTCATAAAAATCAAGATCCCCTCCTTCACCGCCACCTCCTGAATATATTTTATTTCCGATTGAGAATGCGACTGTTGCATCACGGCTTCCGAGCCCAGGAGAGATAACTTTCTGCCAGCTTTGTGCTTGGGAAACTGAAGCTAAAACCAAAAAAAACAATACATAACAAATGTTTTTCATAGCGTTATTAATAAAAAAAATTACAAGGAAGTACCGGAAAATAACGCGTCCAACATCACGTCGGCGATATAACACATGGGAAATAAAAAAGTTGTATGGATCGGATTAATAATTTCGGCACAATATTTGATACTTATTAGTGTATTGACTATCTTAAGAAAGGAGAAAAACATGACAAAGTACAGCAAATCCGCAGGAAAAGATGTGGAAAGAGAAATGAAGAAGATGAAAGATGGTATACTTAAAAGCGGCCACAGCGGAAAAATGGTACACTCGCGCGAACAGGCAATAGCGATAGGACTTTCCGAAGCGCGAAAAGAAGGAAAAAGAGTACCGGAGAATCCAAATAAAAAATCGTAAGGCGGCACAATAAATATCGTCTTATTCTAAAAAAGAGAAGAGAAGATTTATTTTTTCCTTCTCTTTTTTATTGGTCCGATACAGTATCAATAAGCGGAACGTCCTGTCGGTGTATGTAAGAGGATAGCGAACGCATCGCAAGTGCCAAACTTGCGAACGAAAGTAATGCACCAATTATAAATGGTGCGCCGGGGAAATAAAACGGGCGCGATGCACCGGTAAAATATGCAAACAGATTTGTCATCAGCGGCGGACCGATGATGGAAGTTACGCTGAGAAGACTTGTCAGCGCTCCTTGCAATTCGCCCTGCTCATTTGCCGGAACCTGGCTGGACATGATTCCCTGTAATGCAGGTCCGCATATCCCACCCAAACAAAACGGCACGAGGAAAACAAACATCATCCAGCCTTGTGTTGCAAAGGCAAAGAGGACAAAACCGATCGCATTAAAGGCAAGTCCATAATAAACCGATTTTTTTTGACCGAGCATCGGATTAATGAATCGGATAAGCCATCCTTGTACGATAGCGATCAACACCCCAACTGTTGCAAGTGAATAACCAACCATCGCCTCATCCCACTTAAATTTTTCGATCGTATAAAACGCCCACGTTCCTTGAACGGCATGTTGGCCTATATAGACACAGACAAGAGAGGCGATCAGTCCGGCAATCACGGGATACTTTTTTAAATGCAAGAGCGATCCTGCAGGATTCGCTCGCTTAATATCAAATGCGCGGCGATTTTCAGGTTTAAGTGATTCAGGAAGAATAAAAAATCCATACAGCCAATTGAGCAGTGTGAGTCCGGCCGCCACAAGAAATGGCACTCGCGGACCGAATTGCCCAAGCAATCCGCCGATTGCCGGACCGATAATAAAGCCAAGCCCGCTTGCAGCGCCGACCAATCCGAAATTTTGTGCCCGCTTTTCCGGAGGAGTAATATCTGCGATATAAGCAGTTGCCGTCGTCATGCTTGCTCCCGTTATTCCGGCAATGATCCGTCCGACAAAAAGCCAGCCGACTGTCGGAGCTAAAGCTAAGAAAAGATAATCGACGCCAAATCCGAAAAGCGAAAAGAGCAGAACAGGCCTTCTCCCATATTTATCGCTGAGATTTCCCATAACCGGTGAGAAAATAAATTGCGCAAAAGCAAAAGCAAACATCAGCCAACCGCCATACTGGGAGGCTTCGCTCATCGTGCCGCCGATCAACTGGCTGATGAGTTTTGGAAATACGGGAATGATGATACCAAATCCGGTAACATCGATCAGTAAGGTTATAAAAATAAATATGAGAGCAGGCTCTCTTTGCTTTGACATAATGTAAAGGAGATTGTAACTGTATAAAATGTCAAAATACGGAAAAGATGTTCCCGATGACTATTAAATTACTAATACTAAATTAAAAAGTCAAAACCGGAATCCCGATTTTGACTTTTCACTTTGAACTTTTGACTTTCCTATCCGGGAATAATGAGGCGCTTCCCTTTCGGTATCGTATTATGTCGCAAATGATTTGCTTTTTTAAGACTCGTAATACTTACTCCGTATTTATCGGCAATAGACGAAAGTGTATCTCCGGAACGGACTCGATACGTTGATCTCTTGGAAGTTTTCACAGGCTGCTCGGTATCGCCTTTCGACGGCGTTTTATTTGATGCATAAAGTTTCAATTTCTGTCCGGCCTGAAGCGAAGCAGGATCCATTCCCTCATTCCATTCTGCGATCTGATCCACTGTTGTGCCATAATTTTTTGCAATGCTCGTCATCGTTTCGCCGGGGCGAACGGCATGTATGCGAGGCTTGCCATCCGGCGCATCGGAGGAACTTGCAATATTTTCTGCGGAATAGATCTTGATACTCTGTCCGGCTTTTACTCCGTGACGAACCGATCTACCGTTCCACTTCTTCAGGGAAGCAAGCGAAACTCCGTAATCATCGGCGATCTTCGCCATGGTATCTCCGTGCCGGACCTTATAGGTTGCCCAAGTGCCCTTCTTTGCAACTGATTTCTCGGCAATATTAGTCGTCTCATCCTGTTTTGTCTGACGTTCAATATATATAGCAAGGAGCTGACCGCGTTTGACCCCGCTATGGCGGTAGCTGATATTATTCCAGTTGCGAAGATCGGAAACGCGAACTCCATAATGCGTTGCGATGGTATTCAATGTTTCTCCACGTTTAACGCGATGGGTGATCTTCGAGGCTTTTTTTACCACTGGTGTCGGAGCTGCCTCTTTCGACGCTGTCAGGGGAGCATCGCTCGACGCAACTACTCCGGGAGCCATGACCGTCATAGGCACTCGTAAACGTGCACCCCGTTTTACTCGATCAGTGCTGCCAAGGCTATTGTAATCCGCAAGTTGATCCGTCGTCAGTCCATACGTTCGGGCAATAGACCGCAATGATTCACCCCGTTCAACAGTATGAATAAGCCACGGACGCTTTTCTTCCGGAGTAAGTCTGGCATAACGCTCATAAAATTGTTTGACTTTTCCAAAAGGGATCTTCACACAATAGCCTTCCGGACCACAAATTTCTATAGGTGGAGTAGATGGCTGTAAAAGCTCCGGATTAAGGCTCTTAATTTCAACCCCACTCACTCCGGCGGCATTGCCAATCGCGTTGAGATCGACTGCTTCATGAATATAGACGGTATCGTAGCTATCAGGACTTTCATACTGAATGTTAGTAAAGCCATATCGCGAAGGATCCATTGCGATAAGCGTTGCCGCTACGTAGAGTGGAATATAATTTTGTGTTTCTTTCGGAAGGCAATCACGAATACCCCAAAATGTCGTGTCATTGTTTTCGGCCATGCAGCGGCGGATGCGCGTCATGCTGCAATTATAACAAGAAAGTGCAAGATACCAATCACCCATAGCACGGTGCAAATCCTTAAGATGTTTTGCTGCAGCTCGCGTTGCTTTCCATGGATCGCGGCGGTTATCAAGCCACCAGTTGCTTTTCAGACCATAAAGAGCTCCGGTACCCTGAATGAATTGCCAAAGCCCGACTGCTTGCGCCTTCGAAACAACGGTCGGATTCATCCCGCTCTCGATCATCGATAGATAGATCAATTCTTCCGGAGCACCTTCTTCGCGGAAGATCTCTTTCATTCGCGGGAAAAATTTCCCCGATCGACCGAGCCATTTAGTGAA
This sequence comes from Ignavibacteriota bacterium, assembly GCA_003151215.1. Next base: position 9,224 of record PLXB01000293.1, on the reverse strand, counting down.
AAAAGTCCTGCCATTGCCTTGCATAAAATAAACAATGGACTGTTCGACTTCCGGAGTGACGGTTAGCGGTACTTGGGTTTTACCAAGATCTGAAGTTTTGGGAAGCGGAATATTCCGAATATCCATCTTCGACATCTCTTCATTGAACTTCTGCCTCAACGCAAAGATCGATGCGGATGGCGGGAGGACATCGATCTTCGCAACGAACTTCTCATAATCTTCAATAACCGATTTCGTGAGTTCCTGAAAATCTTTATTCTCATTAACATTCGGGAAATAGATAAGCCGATTCAGAATATCGATAGCGCCTTCGAAACGACGAACAACTTCATTCTTATCCTTGCGCTGTTCAGCAGCAAGTGCGCGAAGCCATTCCTGGCGTGCTGCTTCCAATCGCTCTTCGACGATCGCTGAATCGATTGATTCTTTATGATCATCAAGCGTTGCAAATGGGTCAGCGTTTTTCGGTACTTTCGCAGTGGTATCTGCCTGCGCCGTAGTAATTTTCTTTGATCCGCTGCAGCCTTGGAAAATGACAAAAGGTGCAAGGATAAACAATATCGAAAGAATGCTGTGATGGGGTTTGGGTAGGAATTTCCGAGATAGTATTTTTTTCGTCATTTCTAATTTACTTTGAATAAAGCAGAATTTCGAGGAGAGCAGACATCTTTATTCACCAGTAAAGCCGATACAGGCAGAGAAGGCTCTTGCAAAAGAGCCTCGCAACATGATGGGCATGATCTGAAATATGATAATGTACTACCCTCATTGTATACAACTTACCAACATCTGAATGAGTTTCCAACCTTTGAATTATGACAAAAAACTCATTTTTCGAATCTCCATTTATACAAATATACGCAATTTTCTCTAAACATATCACTTTTCCACACTTTCCCCCACAAGTTATCACTCAAAATTATGTCGAGATACTTCACATTTATTTTAGGGCATATATTTCTACCCCAAATCAAACTGTAACGAAGCTCGATCTCAAGGTACTTATATATAGGGGGAATTTACTAAATGAAAAGGACACTCTATTCTGTCATATTTTTTGTTCTGACCTTTCTTGCAATGATTGCTCTTTGCGGACATATATGACTACGACATTTCAAGTAATAGCCAAATGAAGGAATCCGACAAGAGCTCATACCGTTCTTCTTTCTGCTTATTTTAATATTTAATTTTTTATGCAGATCGAAGAAGTATATCGCATCGCATTTGAAGCATTTACGAACGCATTAGACCAAAAGCTAACCTTACCGGATACCGACGTTACCATCGCTCCCAAATTCTATCATGGATCCGTTATTATACAACCGAAGGATCCTTCGCTTCAATCCAAAGAAGTTGACATAGAAGTTTTTTTCAAAAAGCTCATCGCTGTCCGCAATAATTTGCGCGTCCTCGAACAAAAGATCAATAGCAGCAAATTAGACGATGGCGAGAAGATCGAATTCGGAGGCTATATCACCCGCTCGTATGGCAGCCTGACAACATTCAATGTTCTATTTCAAGACAATACCGATAAGTTTGTCGGAATGAAAGGAGAATGAAGTTAAATACGAATTAACAATTACGATTTTTTTTCGATTCGTAATTTATGATTTTTGTAATTTATTGAGCTAGTACTTTTGTCAACTCAAACAGTATTGCATCTACGGGTTTCTTTGTATCTGCAGCTTCCTTTAAAGGTGTCAACGTAAGTTTACCGTTTACTTCACCGGTCATAATATTACTATGGCCGTTGATCAAGGCTTCCACTGCAGCTGCTCCGAGCTTTGAGGCAAGGATACGATCACGAGCAGTGGGGCTTCCTCCCCTCTGAACATGACCTAAAATTGCGACGCGATAATCAACTCCGGTATGCTCTTTCACCGTTTCAGCAAGTTTGAATGCTCCGCCTGCTTCATCGCCTTCGGCGACAATGATCATATTCGAACGTTTCGTCGCACGTTGATTTTTAAATATTTTGAGAAGCTCATCGAGACTCCCCTCGTTCTCGGCAATCGCAATAAATTCTGCTCCGCAGCTTAATCCGACATCCAGCGCAATAAATCCGCTCGTTCTACCCATCACTTCGATATAGAACGTACGCTCAAAAGCATCGGCAGTATCGCGAATTTTATCAATATTTTCAAGTGCTGTGTTCACTGCCGTATCGAATCCGATAGAATAATCTGTTCCAAAGAGATCATTATCGATCGTACCCGGACAACCGACGACAGGTATGTCATATTCGGCGCAGAAGGCTGCTCCTGCCTGAGCAGTTCCATCGCCTCCAATGACAACAAGTCCATCCATTTTCGCTGCGAGCATAGAATCGAATGCTTTTTTTCTCCCTTCAGGAGTGAGGAATTCAGGGCTGCGAGCTGATTTCAGGATCTTACCGCCGCGCTGTATAATATTTGAAACAGAACTGCGGATCAGTTCGGTATAATCCCCAGCCATCAATCCCGTGAAACCATGCTCAACTCCGAGAACGCGCATATCATGATGCCTAGCTACGCGCGTCACGGCACGAATACAAGCATTCATCCCCGGCGCATCGCCGCCTGCTGTTAAAACTCCGATCGTTTTTATTTCTGGCATAAAAAAGCTAAACTTGAGCGCATAAAACACCATAAAAGAAAAGAGAGGTTCAAAGAAGTATGTTAAGAAACTGTTCAATCAGGAAACTATACTTCTCTTAGAGACGTAGCAAAGCATTATAATGCACGGATTATTTCAGGTGTTGAGAGATTTCCGAAGCCATATGTACTCTTGCCGTACGGGCAGATGTTCTATCAGTTAGACAGGGGTGGAGTTCTATTCTTCTGATAAAAGATTATACCATTTCCCATTTTCCGGTGCGCTGACCTTTGTTCCGGGAAAAGATTCGATGATAAGTTCTCCGAAGGCATTCATCGCATCGGTATCGCCATGGGTAAGGACAACATGTTTCGGGCGAAGACGGTTAATGATTTCCAGTAATTCTTCTCTTCTTGCATGAGCGCTAAATCTGAACCTGTCAATAGTACATCTTACCGGCACTTCTCTTTTCATTGAACCGAATTTTATTCGTTGGCCGGGCTCTGCATGAGAAACGACGTATCCCGGAGTTCTCGGATCGGTATAGCCGATAAAACAAATAGCAAAATTCTTCTGGCGTAACCAGCGCTGAGCAAGAAAGTAACTCGAAGTACCTGTCTGCATCATTCCGCTTGATGCAAGAACGATACTTGGCGTTTTGAAATATTTTCCGCTGAAAAGTTCTTCCCGTCTCGGTATTTCAAATGTCGGTATCTCTTTGAGAACTTCTTCATGATTTAGCCGGGAATCACTGTAGGCAAATTGATCGTAAATATCGGCGATACGCCTTCCCATACCCCCGGTATAAATATCCACGGTTGGGATGCGCTTGGCACGCATACCATCCCAAAGCATTGCAAGCGCTTCCTGCATCTTTCCGAGTGCAAATACAGGTATAAGCACGGAACCACCCGTTTCGAGAGTTTTAGTGATCGATGCTTCAAGCCGGAGCAATTCCTTTTCGCGCGTATGGCTCAGATATGCATCGACCTTGCCATTTGTGCATTCAGTCACTACGACATCAACATGCTTATCAGGCAAGTCTGCGCCGCCGATAAGATATTGCGTATGTAACGATGTATCGCCCGTGTGAAAAAGTCTTTTCCCGTTATACTCAATAAGCATTCCGATCGCACCCAAAATATGCCCGCTTTTATAAAAAGTACACTGTATCTTTTTATCCGCCGATTCAGCAGTATTTAAAACAAAGCTTGAGTTTATTTTTCGCGGCTCAATATTACGGATTATCTCATCGATCTTTTCAAGTGTATAAAAGGTCAGCTTCTCCATTACTTCTGTCGAATGCTGGCGTGGGAGCAGACTGCACGAATTCGCAAGCATTATGCGCGCGATCTCCATCGTTTCGGGAGTTGCGATCAGTCGTGCCTGAGGTTGCGATTGAAGAAGAAAAGGCATACCGCCCAAATGGTCGGTATGAGAGTGAGTAATGATAAAAGAATTTACGCCATAGGGCTCAAGCAATTCTGCTTTCGGGAATGCATCCCATCCGGTTTTTTCCGGATGTAAACCGGCATCGACTAGAAGACCATAGCCTCCGATCTTATAGAAATATGCGTTCGCGCCGATCTCGCGTGCTCCGCCTAATGCCAAAAATTGAATCTGTTCCAAATAAAGTTATCAACACGTCTCAACCAAATATGAGACTTATTATAGAGTCGCCTTTTTTATGTGTATTTTAGCCCAAAATAACACTGCCCCTTATTCGAAGAGTTGCATGATTTGTGAGTAGTACAAGTACAGAGCACGTTCCGGATTCATTTCGCAAGCGCACGATCGCTAAACGTGCAATGCTTGCTATAGCAGTGATCGTCGAACTTGCCTCGCATTATATCCTTACCAATGCCCGCTATATTGGGCAAGGACTCACTCCCCAATTTTTTCGCTTTTCGACCCGAAGCGATATTATTTCCAATGCTCTTTTCCTTTTTATCATGTTCCTGATGCTTCGGCAAATACGAGACCCTTCGCGAATGAGTTTTTTGCGAACGACTATTGCTGTACTTATTGGTTTCGTAATCTTTTGGATAACGCTTGGAGCAAAGAATTTTGAAGTTGCCGAATTCCCGCGTGCTGCTTCGATCGCCTATCTCTTGACGCGTTCTCTTTTTATCTCATTACTGTTTCGGAGAAAAGAATATAATTTTTCCAGAGTATCCGGCGCTCTGGCTGTCTTTAGGAATACACTCTTCACATTTTTCGGTGCAGTTATTTTTACATTTATTTTTTCATTTACCTACGAAGTCACTTCCCATTTCGACGAGATGCGACGATTCGACGCCGATGCCGGAGTGATCTTAGGCGCCGCTGTTTGGCATGGCAGCGAAGGCGGCGAACGCCCTAGCCCTACACTGCTCGAGCGTATAAAACTCGGTGAACAATTACTAAAGCAGAATATCATTCCGAAGATCGTCACGACCGGCTCAAACGCTCCTGGCGAGAAAGCCGAAGGTGAAATCGCAAAGCGTGAGCTCATTACTCGCGGAATTGACGAAAGCAGGATCACTGCGGAAATCAATTCACATTCAACGTTAGAGCAAGTTCTCTATCTCCGTGAAGAACTTGTGAAAAAACAAGGCTGGAAGAAATTTATCATCATTAGTGATCAATATCATCTTGCGCGTGCAATAGAAATGTGTAAATTTAGCGGTATAGATGCTATTGGAACTCCCTCAGATATTAAACAAACATTCTACGATCTTGCCTACTACCGGCTTCGAGAAAGTGTTGCATTATTGGCATATTGGATCCTTGGAAAGTAGGTTGATTTATTCTTTCTAAGGAACGTGATATATGCTCCTTTTCGTTTTAGAGAAAACAGCACGGCGAGAAGGGCATTCCTCATGAAATGATATCCCGTTTCCGTCTTTTTTCTCATTAATACTGATATTCTACTAAATAATAATGTCCGCTATAAAAACCGCCGCTTCGCCAATTTCTGCTGCCATGAAGAACGGTAAATCTTCAACTGAAAAAACATCTCCGGAAGCAACTCATCATCCCGAAATTTTTGAACAGATCACCGAGAGAGATCACGAGCAAGTGGTCTTTTGCTCGGATAAAGCATCCGGTTTGCGCGCAATTATTGCTATTCATAATACCACTCTCGGGCCAGCTCTTGGGGGGGCACGCATGTGGACTTATGCAAATGATTTCGATGCGTTGAATGACGTGCTACGTCTTTCACGGGGCATGACGTATAAAGCTGCTGCAGCAGGACTTAATCTTGGCGGCGGCAAAGCTGTCATTATTGGCGATCCGCGAACTCAAAAAACAGAACAGCTTTTTCGCACTTTCGGAAGATTCATTGAAGGCCTTGGCGGAAGATATATCAGCGCCGAAGATGTCGGAACGAGCGTTAATGATATGGTACATATTTTTCATGAGACAAAATATGTTACGGGAATTCCTTTCGAACTTGGCGGCTCCGGCGATCCATCACCGGTCACAGCATATGGTGCATTCTGCGGTATCAAAGCATGTGCGAATGTCCGTTTTGGTAATGATTCCCTTGAAGGAAAGCGTGTAGTCATTCAAGGTGCGGGACACGTTGCTTCGGGACTTGCAAAATATTTAACCGAGGCAGGAGCAAAAGTTTTCATCACTGATATTTATGCTGAGAAAGCTCAACAAGTCGCAAAAGATACTGGAGCAACCGTCTTCGCCCCCGAAGAAGTATTCGATATGGATTGTGATATCTTTGCGCCAGCAGCGCTTGGCGGAGTGATCAATGATCAAACAATCGGTAAATTGAAATGTGAGATCATTGCCGGCCCTGCAAATAACCAACTTGGCGATGAAGAAAAACACTCGAAAGCCCTTGTCGATCGCGATATCCTTTATGCTCCTGATTATGTCATTAATGCAGGCGGACTTATTAACGTCGCCAGCGAACTCGAGGGATATTCGCAGCCTCGTGCCCTAAAACAAGCAGAAAATATATATAATACTCTAAAGAAAATACTTCTCCGCTCGAGTGAACTCGGTATTACGACGAATGAAGCTGCCAATCATGTCGCCGATGAACGCCTGAATGCCATTGCTGCAACGAAGAGAATATATGCCTCGCAATCCCATTTTTCCGGCAGATTCGGAGAATCATGGAAGAGGAAAGATTAAAGTGGTCCATAAAGGAGGGTTTATATTTGGAAGGTACCATATTACTCTTGACGGAAAGACATTTCATAATACGACTGACAATACCATGTTACCAAGCTACTCCTTAAAATAAATCACAGCGTCGTCTTCGAAACAATCTTTCCTTCCGCATCAATTTCATAGACAATCGGTACTGCATTCGGAATATTTAGTTCTACCACTTCTTCTTTCGTAAGTTTATCCAACTCCATGACAATGGCGCGAAGAGAATTACCGTGCGCTGAGATGAGAACATTTTTCCCTTCTTTAACTAACGGAAGTATATTTTTTTCGAAATATGGAAGTGTGCGGATCGCTGTATCCTTGAGGCTTTCACCATTCGGTGGCGGGACATCGAAGCTCCTCCGCCATATCTTTACCTGAGCTTCACCAAATTTCTCAGCACATTCAGCCTTATTGAGTCCTTGAAGATCACCATACATTCTTTCGTTAAGTGCAGCATCTTCTGCGATCGGAACCAGCTCCTGATCGGCTCCTTGCAGAGCTTCTGTAAGTGTATCAATAGCGCGAATCAGTACGGAAGTAAACGCATAATCTATGGGAATGCCGCGCAATAATTTTCCGGCGTCATACGCTTCTTTTTTTCCTTTTTCAGTCAAGCCAATATCGATCCAGCCGGTGAAGCGGTTCTCCGAATTCCATTGCGATTCTCCATGACGAAGAAGTATTAGTTTTCCCATAAGTTTACCTGAAAGTTACTCTCTAGTATAAAGGTCTTCGCGACCAATAGTACATCGGCACGATGGCGACAATAACGGTAAAGAGCGTTCCGAGTCCGCCACGCTCAGTCGTATAGGCCATGAAGCTTAATCCGCTTCCGGCAGTAAAGAAAAAATAGTAGACAAGATTATTTATCACTGATGCTGCAAAAACAAAAAGCAGGAACGGCCAATTTCGCAGACGTTGCTTTGCCTGTTCATCGTCGAAAAAATATCCAAGTAAAAACCCCGCTATCGTCATCGATAACGCATGTGAACCGAGAGTGCCGCTCGAAAGAACATCAAGTGAAAGCCCGAGAAAGAAACCCGTGATTTGTGCAATAAACTGTCCTCGGGTAATAATAATATATGCCAAAAAGATCAGCACGAGATCAGGCATTGCGCCACCGATCGATAAATAATGGCTTGAAAGGACATCGATGATGACAAGTAAGAGTGCAACAACCGATTCGATCACGTATGGCATTCTTATTTTGTTTTTTTCTTTTTACCAAGATCGGTTTTCCTCGTCATCTCATCCTCAGCCTTTATTTCGAGCGCAGCTTTTTCCTGCTCTAAGGTTTCATCTTTGAGTACAACATAGCAATGCTCAACACGAAAGGGAGGCGCTGCAGGAGTAACATAAATTTTTCGGAACATCGAATTTGGCTCCGGCTCCAATCGCGTGATAACACCGACCGGCACTTCTGAAGGAAAGAATGTGGAATATTCACTCGTGACAATCTGATCACCCTCTTTGACATCAAGTGCCTTCGGTACATCACGGACAACCAGTTCATCACCGCCTTCCCAGCCAAGGATTCCATCAACTCTTGTCCGGGCGATCTTTACTGCCACTCGCATATTTCGGTTAAATAATCCTTCAACAAGACTATAACCTCCACTTGTCGAATAGACTCTGCCAACCAGTCCGCCATCGGTCATCACTGCCATCCCTTTTCTGATGCCGGCATTATCACCGGCAGAAAGAGTGATCATATTTCGGTCGCCGATAGAGGATTTACCGACGATCTCAACAGCAAGTAATTTCCATCCGTTGCGCGGTTTGAGACCTAAGAGGTTTCGCAGTTCTTCATTTTCTCCTTTAGCCCGGCGAAGTTGCGCAAGTTCGGATGCGAGAAGAATATTCCGGTTCCGAAGCTCATCATTTTCGCGAGAAAGAATGAAAGGATTCGGTATCCATGCATAGAGAGATTGCAGTGAACCGACAACGATGGTTGTCACAGCCCGAAGAGGCTGCACTNNTGCGAGAGCGCCATAAAAAAAAAGGAAAGGAAAACAAGCAGCGTCAGAACGACGTACTCTTTGAAAAGGATAAAAAAATTCAAGAGCCGGCGCATCCGCTTTTACTCTTCACATAAAATTAATACCGCTTGCCTTTGAGAAGAACTTTCATAAATTTCGGAAGATCTTCCAACACTCTGCCTGCACCGCGAACAACTGCCGTCAGCGGGTCTTCGGCAACGTGAACGGGCAGATTCGTTTCAAGTCGCAGACGTTCGTCAAGCCCCTTGAGTAATGCACCGCCGCCGGAAAGCATCATACCTCGATCTAATATATCTGCGGAAAGCTCCGGAGGCGTTCTTTCCAAACTTCGCTTGACAGCTTCGACGATCTGATTAACCGGTTCTGCGAGAGCTTGGCGAACTTCGATCGAACTAACTTCAATCGTCTTTGGAATTCCGGCAACCATATCGCGCCCCTTCACTTCAACCATCAACTCCTCTTCAAGCGGCATCGCGCTTCCGACCTGAC
>PLXB01000146.1 GCA_003151215.1 Ignavibacteriota bacterium | reverse complement strand
GCATTCCATCCCATTGCTTCAAATTTGGGCAGAAGCGGTTCGAGCGGGATGAGGTCTTCGGTGCGAATATTTGCCTGAAATTCGTTGCGATCCACAATTGCAATCAGGTTATCGAGCTTATGAGCGGCAGCCGTAAGCTGCCCTTCCCAGATTGTACCTTCGTTCAATTCTCCGTCACCGAGAATCACGAAGACGCGATTAGAAGTTTTTCGCAACTTCATATCCATAGCTATTCCGATTCCAACGGAGAGCAGATGCCCGAGTGAGCCGGAATGAAATTCGATGCCAGGAATAGCCGGATTCGGATGCCAATAAATGCTATCTAAGGTCTTCAAATGATTCTGCAATCGGTCTTTCGGAAAATATCCGAGTTCGGCTAGCGTGCCATAGAGTGCGGGCACATCGTGTCCTTTGGAAAGCAAGAAATAATCTCGATTGATATCGTTTGTTCGGGCCGGCGAGACATTCAGCACTTCACTATAGAGATAGACGATTAAATCTGCACAGGAAAGTGAAGCGCCAATAAAGCATCCGCCGTCCGTCGACATACGAATAATGTGTTCGCGTACACGGACCGCTAATTGGGTCAGTTCGCTTTGGCGCGTGTCGGATAATAGTCCTTCGGTCATACAGGAGAATTTTCTATGATTCGAGTTTGATCCGCAGTAATGGTGTGAAGCTCGGATAAGTGGTTGCGATACCAGTTTACGCCCGCATACTGTGCGTTGATTGTAGAAACCTCTGGATGACTCTGCAAGAAGTATAATATGTCTTCCAAAGAAAACATTGGGTCTTCCGGGTCCCAGAGATAGTCATAGATTGTTCTAATGAACTCATGATCCTCAGGGTAGTCGATCGTCCAGCGATGGGACATGGAATAATCGAGGCCCGTATCCCATACTACATTACCGATATGATAGCGCTCCGGACGCTCCCAGATAAATGGAGTTGTGTGTTCGCGCTCGAATTCCTTTTGTGCTTTGTGCCAGGCTTCTTCCAGCACACTAAATTGGAAGATTTCTACGTCATTCCCATCCGGGTAGGTCGCGGGATGGAGGTTGCTGACATAGTCAAAGTCAGAGAGTCTGAAATGACTAAATACTTGTTCTATAACCTTGGGATCAATAAGGGGGCAGTCCGATGGAATTTTAGCGATAATTTCTGCTCCATGTACACAAGCAGCTTGATAGTGCCGGTCCAGCAGATCGGTAGGATGCCCTCGATAACAAGTGGTATGAAGGGTCTTGCATAGTGATTCGATTGCGTCGTCTTCCGGTTGCTCAGAAGTAATCACCCATATATCCGAATCGATAGAAGCCTCCTGTACCCGCTCCAGCATTCTTTGTAGCAAAGGTGCTCCAGCCAGCGGCTTTAGCACCTTTCCTGGAAGACGGCTGGAGGACATCCGAGCCTGGATACAAATTAAGGTATTCATGGAAATACTACAGAAGCGCTCGAAAGGTACGATATAGTGTACGCGCCCACTGAACGGGGTAACGTGCAAAAGAATAGGATATTGTCTCCGGGATGAAGGCCCGTTCAGGTTCCGCAATGACTTCGCGGCATACTCGAGCTATATTTTTAGCAGCAGCAGCATGTTGCAATGGCAGAAGCTTTTCTAACTCTTTGATGTCAAGATCGCAATAGACCTCTTTGTTGAGAGCAAGCGCGACATAAATTGTCGAAGAATAATGTGTTAGAAAACCGCTGCAATTTGCGATCATGTGATCGGTATTGCCATTCGTATAAATAAGAGCATCTGGCGCTAATCTTTTAATTTCTTTCGTCGCACGCTTCCAATTTTCGTTAGGGTGCAGTTTGAAGATGATTTGACGCTCACCGGCAAGTTCGATTGCTCGCTTGATAAAATCGTTTCGATTTTCGGGTATAAATGTCTCCCGCAAGTCTGAAGTGCAGACAAGAAAGTAGTCCCGATGGGGGAAATCGTTGTACAGATGCTTTATACAATCATCGAAATTTGGAATGCCTGTCACAGTAATCTTGTGTGCCGGCGCGCCTTTTCGAATAAATAGCTGTCGATAACTCTCACTTGCTACGCAAAAACGAGTGTAATATCCACTGAGTCCCATCATGGAGGTACTCGCGAGCCATCGTGGAAGCAGGCGCTTTTTGAAGAGTACAGCATGCCGTACAATCTGATAGACCCAATGCTCGGGGTCGGTCATCCCTTCCTGAACCAAGATAATAGGGGTTGAGCGAATATTGTGTGGTATAAGAGGGTCGGCACAAGTTAGAACCAGATCATAGTTTTCAGATACGCCCCGAAAATCAACATTTAGATGCTGCTGTTGAAAGTACTGAGTTACTCGGGAGGCGCTTTTATTGCCAAGGATCGTAAATTCCAGTAATCCCCACTGCCGAAATTTCTCGAGCAATCCGTCGGTATAATAGGGGGTATAGTAATGCTCAAATTCCGGCAACTCCTGCGCGATTTTGTGCATCTGGGTCGTCTGGTTCATCGACCCGCAAATGAATAGGATTTTGCCCCCCATCACTGTACTTGTGTTTATAGTAGGTGGCACAATATACATTGATCGGTCGCGATATTAGAAGATATGTGAGGGCAGAAGCGCGAAATCCAAAGAATAATAGCTCAACGGTACAAGCTCTTGCAATAATTCGGCCTGCAAGTTACGCTACAATCAAGTCTCTATTATCTCGTTACAAAGGTAATAATTCTCTGAAGTTGTGTTAAAAATCAGACCAGTTTCAAAACGTCTTATTGATATCTTTTTTATTTCACAATACCTTGAAATTATGGATTCTGTTTATGCAAGACTCCGGTGGTATTCTAAGTGAAAAAGAAAGATGAGAACCTTTAAACGTTCATTTTCGTAATGAGCAACATGGTACAACCAAATCAGCCACGGATAATAAGCGCAACTGACTGTGCGCAACCGCTGAAGGCTTCGCGAAAGGTTGTCCGACGTACGCAGGAGACGCTTGGACAAACTATACGCGATATTCCGGATAGCATGGTGAGTACCGCACGGATTATTATAAGTGCGGAAGAGAAACTGCGTGGACGACTGCGTTCGATTTTGCGTGTAGCATTAGCTACAATATTTTTTGGGATTTCAAGTCTCATTTCCTTGGGTGCGAACGTTACTTTAGCCTTCGCCAAGAAAGTAAGCCCTGAAACCACTCGCCTAAAACGAACGAAGAACCATCTGAAAGTGAAGTCATACCGTCACTCGGGCAAGCTTCATTACAGGATGAATTCGCATCAATCGGCTGGGCTACAGGGTATGGCATCATGGTATGGCAAGCAATTCCATAACCAGGTAACTGCCAGTGGAGCCCGGTTCAATACCCAGGCAATGACAGCAGCCCATCGTTCGCTACCTTTTGGTACGAAGGTACGTGTGACTAATCTGCAGAACAACAAATCGTGTGTTGTCGAGATTACCGACCGCGGTCCTTTTGCACACCACCGAATCATTGATCTGAGTTATGCGGCGGCGCAAAGTATTGGTATGGCCGAAAGAGGAACTGCGGAAGTCGAACTTCAGGTACTGGATACAGCGCCACTATTCCAGGATATTGCGTTAGAATCGGCAAATGAACATATGCTCTCAACTTCGAAGGATAAGCCAGTGTTCGACCGTATCCCGTCCTTTCCGAATAGAATGTTTGCAAGTATTCTAACTGGACACCTGCCGGCAGATCAGGACGAAAATCATTGAATCCGTTACTCTATAAGTTATAAAAAGCCTTTACAAGAATGTAAGGGCTTTTTAATTAACTCAAATATTCGCTTCAATGAATACCGTCATGTTGATATTAGTGATCGCGGGCTTTATTGTTTTCGATCGTATCGTTCGGCACAAGCCCGAAGATCAAAAGAATAAAAATGCAAACCGTAATAAAGGCAACGGCAATGACCAGACCTGACATTAAAATTCTCCGATGTCTTTCTCGTGATTTTTTATGAGTGCATTAATGGATGGGGGACGGAGGCGGTGCCCAGATTCGAACTGGATCAAACGTTTGTTGCTCGGTAAATTGGAAAGTTCTGGGGTACATGGGGCACCGCAAAAAAGCAGCCACCGTTTCGCTTCGGTGGAGCGTGGCGAATGATGCAAAAGGGTCGAAAAGCATTTCTTCGCTCGAAGGGCAAGAAGAACCCGCCCGTTCGTGGAGCAGACTTACTCGGTCACTACTTCTTGGACATTTATCGCGGCGGAAAGCAGGTGCAACGTAGGATTGACTTAACGACCACAGGATATACCTTGATGGCGGTGAGTACAAGAAAAATACTTCCTTCCTTTCCGATTTTTCTGCGCGGGAAATACACCAGACTAAAGATGCCGCCATCAAGATATATCCAGGCTCTTGAATAATGTTTCTGTTGTTGGGCCTGTGCGGTAAACACAACTAATACTAATGCAAATAAAAAGAGAGCGCATGACTTCCTTAAATGAACTGGAAAATATCAAAAACCAATACACATGTTTATGTGATGATACCTCGAGCTATGAAAAGTTCATTGTCCCAACCCGGGGGGATGGAATGTATGTATGGTGTATGGGCGATGACAATCCGTATATAGATCTAGTAATGGGTTATAGTTCTATCAACTTTGGACATAACAATCCAGAAATAGTAGCAGCAGCGAAAAATGCACTAGATAAACTAATTCATATTCATTCATTTAATACAGAGGGTAAACTTCTTTTAAGCAAATTATTAGTCGAAGAGCTCAACACGGATGAAAAATATGGAGTTTATTTCGATGTTGGCGGTTCGAATGTGGTCAATGTAGCTGTAAGGATCGCCAGAGACTACACGAAAAAACGTAAGGTTGTTTCCTTTATCGGGGGATTTCACGGAGCATCAAATTCTATCTCTGCCGGGCTGACAGATGATGACATTTTGAACAAAAATCAATACTTGTTCAATGAATTTGAAAAAGACGTAATTAGAATTGAATTTCCCGATCGCAGGGTCCCAGGTTCATCGATAAGCGCAATAAATAAGCTAGCCAAAATAATCAAGGAAGAAGATATTTCCGCTGTTGTAGTTGAACCCGTTTTAGGCGCGGGTGGATTTATCTTTCCTGGAGAAGATTTTTTATTACAACTCAGGGAGTTGACCAAATCAAATGGAATAATTTTGATCTC
>PLXB01000151.1 GCA_003151215.1 Ignavibacteriota bacterium | reverse complement strand
TTTCATGATCCAGTATTTATCGGAAACATAAGGATAAGCATGGGCGCTGATAGCTGTGACGGGAAGTTCGCCTTTCATGGCGCGGACATTCAGCGATTGAATATCATCGAGAACGTGATCAATAGTAAATCCCGGAATGGTGACTTTGCCGGAGCCGAAGCCATAAAACATGAACGCATCGTCAGGGTCGGGCGAGTGGCCGATTTGTAGTAAAGAATTCAAAATGTAAAATGTAAAATGTAAAATTAAGAATAAGAAATGTAGAATTAGAAATGTAAAACGTTAGCATTCAAATTTTACATTTTACATTTATCGTCCGTTCATCATCGCCGGATCAGGAAAGAGCACGATCTTCCCGACTTTCTTCGGCGTTTCGATCATCATCTCGAATGCTTTTGCGAAATCGGTCAGCGGCATTTTATGCGTTACGACCGGAGTCACGTCGAGACGTTTCGATGAGAGAAGATTGGAAACGGTAAACCATGTATCGAACATCAGCCTGCCGTTAATGCCATAGAATGTGCCGCCATTGAAAATAATGTCATTAAGCGGTGTAGGAACGAGATTCTCCTTGTAAATTCCGAAGAAACAGAATCTGCCTCCTCTGCGCAGCATTGCAATGCCATCGGTCATCGCAGGTGTTGCACCGGACATTTCCAGTACAACATCTGCGCCGATCCCATCGGTAGCATCTTTGACGATCTGGACGGCATTTTCCTTTGTGATATCGATCACTCTATCGGCGTCCATCTTCTTGCCAATTTCGAGACGATACGGCTCCATGCCGGTAAGAAATACTTTTGTTGCGCCCGAAGCTCTTGCAACTCCGACCGCAAAAAGTCCGATAGGACCGTCACCAAGAATGACGACGCTTTTACCATGCACCGGCTCCTTCAAAGTGCAATGTACAGCGTTGCCAAGCGGCTCCTGGATAGAAAGAAATTCGGGAGGAATACTTGTATCGTTTTTCCAAAGAACGACATCAGGTACGACAAGATATTCTGCAAATGCTCCGTCGCGATCGACGCCTAAGATCTGAAGATTATGGCAGATATGCATTTCGCCGATAAGACACTGCTTGCAGTGCATACAAGGAATGTGCGTTTCTACAGAAACGACGTCGCCTTCTTTCGCACGATGAACGACGGTTCCGGCTTTGACGATAGTGCCGGTAGTTTCATGCCCGACGGTATAAGGCACGTTCTTAATTCTTGATTGCGCCCAATGATCCCATTCATAAATATGAACATCGGTGCCGCAAAGGCTTGATGCTGCGATCTTAATCAGCACCTCATTCGGCTTAATATCGGGAATCGGAATTTCCTGTAATTCTGCGCCACGCTTACGCTCGGTTTTGCGTAAGGCCATCATTGTTTGAGCCATCGTATAATAATAAAGTCAAAGGTGTCATTGCAAGGAGGGCTTTAGCCCGACGAAGCANNTTGCGGATGTCTGAAACAGTTTCTTCCGTAAGTCCGTGTCCGGTTTCGTATTCTTTTGCAAAAGTTTTTGCGCCTGCTTCTTCGAGGATAGCTTTTGCCTTCTGCATAGCGATAGGCGGGATAAGCTCGTCGTCAGTTCCGTGTGAAAGAAAAAATGGAATTCGTGAAAGATCCTTTTTTCGCAGAGGCTCTTTCACATCTTCAGGAATGTAACCTGACATAATGATGACTGCACGAACGGTCAGTTCAAGCTCGGAAAGATCGTACCGCCCGATAACAGAGTAACACATTGCTGCGCCCTGGCTGAATCCCATGAGATATACTTGATTCGGATTGCCGCCTTCCTTAGCAATTATCGAGGGTAATTCGGCCATCAGCAATTCTTCGCTTCGCTTTCTGCTTTGGTCATCACCACAGAGTCCGTTCGGAGTTTGAGTCAGCTCGTACCATGCATACCCCCCCCAGTTAAGCTTGATAGGCGCTTGAATACTTACGATGAGAAGATCGGGATCAAGCTGCGATGCAATGGGAAGTAGATCGAATTCATCGGCTCCGTAACCATGAAAAATGACTAAAATTGAAGGAAGCAAAACAGTTTGATTTTGCGGGCGGCGAACAGTGTAATTCACGATCAGAATGATTGTAGATTATTCGCTGACTTTTGAAGTTATTGGATTTTTCAATCCCTGATACTTTGTGAGTGTAACGTCTATAGAGCCGACGAGAACTTTTGTAGAAACTTTTACCGGCATCTTATTTGCATCGTTTGTAAGCCATACTTTGATAGAGCCTTCGTTCTGGAAAAGTCCGCCCTGTACTACCATCGGTTCGACGACGATACAATCGAATGTTCCCGCTTCCACTTCAATACGCTGCCTCCCTAATACCATGACATCCAAAGGGTGTATTTTGCCGTCGTAAAAATTCTGCAGGCTGATCTTATCCCCTTTATGATATTGCGCGAGATCGAGCGTTCGTACATAGTAAAAGGCACTGAGAATGTCGTGGACATATTTTGGGATTTTGTACTTCGTCCCATCGTCGGTTTCTGCGGTAAGTTCATCCTGATCGAAAAATGCCTCATAGTCTTTCGAGTATTTTCCTTCGCGTACATGCTGTTCAAATCGGTGTGGGTATATACCATCTACATCGACAAAAGTAGAATATTTATCGCGTACTTTGAAAATATTATCGAATGCTTCAGTGCTGACAGCGTACGTATTGATCTCATAAGATTTCTTGCCGCCGACGTATTTATAACCCGGAATGACCATTACCGCCTGTCCGGCTGTTACAAATCCGTAGCTGATGTCAAAAACAAGCCGCTCACCAACATCGAATGCAGAATTCGGAAGGCTGCGTGTTGATTCTTTTGCTTGACGAATGCCCTGATGCTCAGATGAATGAGCAGGTCCGAAAAGAAATAGGAACGGGAATAAAATATAACTTAATAACAACATTATATCTGAATATTCAAATCTTTTATGGCCTGCATTACTTGAAAAGTCGTTATTTCATTGATGCATATACAGTCTTTGCAATTCGGACATTGCTTTTTTGGCTTAATGAGAGGTGAGAGGTTTACAACTTTCTTCCCTCTGAATCCCCAGCGCTCTTTTGATAAAGCAACAACGCCGGGAAAAAGTCCGATCGTCGGTGTTCCAAGCGCTGCCGCTAAATGTCCGGGTCCTGTACTTCCCGAAATGACAAGTTTTGCCGATGCAAGTAACGCGGCCAGTTCAAGAAGCGTATTTTCGGTCTGTATATGAACAATGCACGAACAATGTTTCATTCTTTCCGCTATATTAAATAAAAAAACATTGTCATCGGCAGTTCCTGTTAATATGAGAGGTGTGTCAAATTCTTGTTTGAGCAAGTTAGCCAGTTCGATAAAGTGTTCTTTATCCCATGCCTGCGCTGATCCCCCGGTTGTAATATGAAGGGCAATATAATTCGAATGAGGCAGCGTAAAGGCAGGAAGCCGCTCATGATCGATATTGGGAAGCGGTGCCTGGTTTCTCTCGATTCCTATAGCCCGAAGCATTCTCACATTATATTCTGCTTCGTTGCGCTCAGCAGTTTTTCTATGTTCATATATTTTTTTATTATAGAGAAACGAATACCACCAAAATGCTCTGCCCACTCGTAAAGGAATTCTGGCGATAAAAGCCGCTAAAGTCAATTTGAATTTCGAACCGAAGAAAAAAATGGCATCTACTCTTGCCGCTCGCAAAATGGAAATAGTTTTCCCAAGAGATAGCTCGGTGTTGTAAACGATAGTTTCGTCTACATCGGAAGCAAGAGTGAGCAACGGAGCGGTATAGTCACGAACTAAGAATGCAAGGTTGGCATCGGGAATAGACGCTTTGATAACGGCCGCCATTGGCAGCGTCAAAACAAGATCGCCGATCTTATCGGGTCGTATGAGTAAAATACGATTTATCATGCAGCCACCAAAACTACTTTATTCTTTTCTTATGTTAGCAAAAGTTCTATATGCTATACCATCCGCCATATCTCGATCTTTATAAAAGTGGTGAACTCCGCCAGCGAGCCATGCACCTTGAGCAGATGCTTGCTTCATGCAATATCTGTCCGTTGGATTGTCATGTCAATAGACTTGAAGATGAAATCGCCCGCTGCTACTCAGGCCGCAAAGCAATCGTCTCATCGTATTGCGCTCATTTTGGCGAAGAGCCTGCTCTTACCGGATCGAACGGAGTCGGTAACATATTTTTTGGCAATTGCAATCTCCGATGTGTTTATTGCCAAAATTATGAGATCAGCCAAAGATGGAAGGAAGAGCGAAAGAATGAGGTGAGGAGTGAACGTCTTGCGGAAATGATGCTCGAGTTGCAGGATCAAAAGAAATGTCATTCCATCGGTTANNCTCGTCTCACCGACTCATTTTGCGCCACAGATTGTGGAAGCAATAGAGATCGCTTGCGAAATGGGACTGCACATTCCAATCATCTATAATACTAATGCATACGATTCGGTAGATATGCTCAGGCTTCTTAACGGGATAGTTGATATATACCTTCCTGACATAAAATATTCTGATGAACAACTGGGATACGATTATTCCGGAGTGAAAGATTATGTGAAGCACTCCCGCATCGCACTAAAAGAGATGTACCGACAGATGGGAAGTGAACTCATTCATGGCGATGACGGACTTGTTAAACATGGACTTATTATCCGTCATTTAGTTCTTCCCAATGATATGGCCGGATCGGAAGCAACACTGGAATTTATCGCGAAAGAGCTGTCACCAAATATAANNAAATATAACTCTCTCAATCATGAGCCAATACTATCCGACAAATAGAGTGAGCGATCTCAGAGCAGAAAAATCAGAAAAGATACTTCTTATTAATCGAAAGATTCGCGAGAGAGAATACGAAAAGGTATTAGAAATGCTTGATAAATTCGGTTTCGAAAATGGTTGGGCGCAGGAATTCGAAAGTCAGGACTATTATAAGCCGGATTTTAGTGATAGAGACATGCCGTTCACAAAATAAAATATTATTTCCTTATCTCTCCCGTTGCGATACTCCAAAAAAGCAGATCGAGTTCATCCATAGGAATGCCAACATCCTTCGAATATTTTAACCATCTGCTTTCGATGGCAAAATATCTTTTTGGAGTAAGCGATTTCGGAATTCTTCCTATGACCTTTAGCGCTTTCAAGTGTTTAAGTATGTGACGGTCGAGAATACAAAGACCCGTTACTCCGATATTCCTCAGAAAATGTGAAGATTCTTTCAATCCCAAACCGGGGATTATTTCCATAATGTTATTACGAAGTGTGATAATATCGCCGCGATCATCGAGCAGCAACGAAAGCAGGTGAGGATAGATAGTTCGAATATAAAGCAGGCGTTTGCTTTTGACGTTATGGAATCGGATATAGTGCCTGCGGTCGCGAAGGTAGGAGAGAGGATCAAAACCTACTTCGAGAAAATTATCCGCTTTGAGTCTCTGAATCACGGCATCAGCATTTTCGGCTTTAGATTGGGGTGTGAGAACACAGAAGATTAATTCATAAAAATATTCATTCTCTGAAATCCGTGAAAAATCCTCCAAGCGAAATTGGATCGCTTTCCTGCGTTCATTATAAATAGCGAGCCAAGGTTCAGGAAGAGCTTTCATTATCTTTGTCGAAGTCTATAGATCTTATTTTTCTTTTCACAAAAACCCTCTTTCATGAGTTCGCTTAGGATGCTTTGTATAAATACGGAGAATTCTGGGTGTGGGAAAGAATTCTGCAATGTTTTAGTAATGAAAGATTCGCTTGCTGAATCATTACCAACAATTATTTTCAAAGTCTTTCCGCGCCATATTCGCTTTGGATGACCGAAATATTTAGGTTCGACAGTGACGGAGTGGCTCTTCGAAATGAGTGAGGCATTGATCAAGGCTTTACCGGATTTGCATTGGTCATAGAGCGGACATTCGTCACAAAGAGGATTTCTTTTTGNNTGCCAGAGGCGGGATTGCTTTATGGGCAGGATGATTTCGCCAAGCTCATAAATTTCCTCCACAGAAAGCATGCTACTGGTATCGGGCATCCTTTTATAAAGACGGGAAAGTAATCGCTGGATATTAATATCGACTGCAGCAACCGATCTGTTATGCGAGAAGATCAGAATTGCTCTGGCTGTATATTTTCCAATTCCCGGAAGTGTGAGAAGTTCTTCTTCTTTTTTTGGAAAGCTGATCTTTGAAAGTTCTTTTGCTGCCTTATGAAGATTTAAGGCACGACGATTATATCCAAGTCCCTGCCACTGCTTAATGACATCTGATTGCTTAGCTGAAGCTAATGATCTGACTGTTGGAAACCTATTGAGGAATCGAGGCAGGAATTCTTCAATTCGCGAAGCCTGTGTTTGCTGCCCCATTACTTCGCAGACAAGCACTTCATATGGAGGGCGAATTTTTTTTCTCCAGGAAAATTTACGACGATTAGTTTTATACCATCCGATAAGAGTTGTTTGGATAGTATTGAATCTTTTCTTTTCCAATGCAGAGAGTTTCATGCCGGAAGTCCTTCAGCTGCAATTTTTTCAAGGATATTTAAATTCCCCGGTAACTGCTGTATAAAATCAAGATCCTCTGCTCTGAACCAGTTGACGGAGTTGAATTCCGTATTTACTAACACGCCTTCAAAATCACGAACGAGGAAAAAAGTGACGTGGTATGTTAAAGCATTCGAATATGTCATCGTATCCTCGAACCACTCTTCTGCTTCGGAAACGGTAATAACTAATTCTTCTGAAAGTTCGCGCTGCAGCGCCTGGAAAGGAGTTTCTCCCTGTTCCAGTTTTCCTCCAGGAAATTCCCAGTAAAGCGGATACAATTTATTTTCCCGGCGCTGGCACATCAGTACCTTACGGTCTTTAATTATCAGAGCTGTAGCAACAGGGATTGGAGTCATCCGAACTTCAGCGCTTTAAGAGGCACAACACGCGATGCAATTCGTGCAGGGATGAGTGTTGCGCAAAGGGAGATCACAATGGCGATGACACTGACCACAACGTAATGCTCCCATTCAATAGAGATCGGCACGCTGGACATAAAATAAATATCGCTTCGAAGCTTGAATAAATGGAAATGAAACTGCAGCCAGGAAATGAGAAACCCGATAATATTACCGATCACGACACCGGAAATTGTGATAACCATACCTTCGGCAAGAAAGATACGTGCAATACCACCATCTTTGGCACCGAGAGATTTGAGAATGCCGATCGTTCGGGTTTTTTCTATCACCATAATCAACAATGTCGAGATGACATTGAACGCTGCAACAATGATGATTAACCCAAGAATGATCGGTATCGGTTTCTTTTGTAGTTCGATCCAGCCAAAGATCGTGGGATAAATATCATAGACGCTCTGCGAAAAATACGGATAACGAATAATCTTCGAAATATCTTTGCTTAAATTTCTGGCCTGAGACAGATCGCTTCCTAAAATACGGAAACCGCTTACTTGAGTCGAGCTGAATCCAGAAAAACTCTGGGCTGCATCAAGAGTAGTATAGGCAAGCCCGTTATCATACTCCGTCATCCCCGTTTCAAAAATACCGATGACTCGGAATTTTCTTAAATGTGAGAGAACATCTTCACGAGTCTGCATGCCTTCATAAAATCTCAAAGCAGTCACGGTCTTTCCGACATCCGTCCGTAAATCTTTTGCAACGCCTTTGCTGATCAATATTCCGGGAAGTGAATCGGTTGTTGTAAAAGTGAGAGTCGAACCTTTAATAACACGTTTAATTGCCAAAGTCATCGAGTCGTTTGGAAGAACACCCTGAATGACAATACCGGCAATACCTTGTGAAGTGCGAAGCACGGCCTCCTGTTCGACAAACGGCGACAAACTACGGATGGCCGGTACTTTTTTATAGAGGTACTTCATCGATCCCGGGTAATCGGGAAGAGGACGGTTGCCATAGGATGTGATCTCGGCATGAGCAGTATAGCCAACGATATTATCCGTCAAAGTTTTTTCGAATCCGGCAAGAATCGCAAGCGTAACGATAAGTGTCGCAGTTCCAAGTGCTACACCGCCTATTGAAATGCCGGCAATAAATGAAACAAAACGGCGCTCAGCTTTTTTACCAACCTGAGTATCCGATAGCTTCCGTCGGTACCGGAGAAATCTCCGTGCAATAAAATAAGGGTATCGAATAGTAGTAAAAAAGTAAATTTCGATGAAATATTGAAAAGCCTTTTAAAACTTTAGCAGCGTTTGCCACTTCTCATACAATTCTCCTGTCGAGCGAACATCACGCATACAATACTCGGCGATTTCCTGTGAGCGT
>PLXB01000266.1 GCA_003151215.1 Ignavibacteriota bacterium | reverse complement strand
TTCCGTCTTTATTAACCGTTGTTACTACTGTTTCATATAGAAGACCCTTTTCCATTCCAATAGATTCGAGAACCAAATGATTCATCCCCCTAATCATTTCCTCAAAATAAACCCTGTTAGTGTGCCGTTTATAATACAGTCAAAGTCAATTTTCATATGCCATCCAGACTCCCTGAATATGTCCATATAACAGAGTCCTATTAATTTTCCACCGTTTTCCATCACTTCTTCGATGATTTTATTAACTTCTTCAGGTTTTACGTTAGCCTTTGGCATTGCCAATCCGCCTAAAATTGCAACTATATCTGCATGAGGATCCGTAAATTCTCCAAATTGCATTCCTTGTTCTGTGAGTTCAATCTTCCTTGCACTTTTAATATTTGTGCCGGTGATAAAAACAGATTCCTTCTCTTTTATAACATATGCAAAAAGAAGTGCAAATGGGCTGCAAACTCCGGGCATCCCAATAAATGTGACTTTTTTTGCGTCCTTTACCTCTTCCCGGAATGCCAAAAGGTTTTCTGTGATTCCAGTAAATTTACTGTCCTTATTCATGAATATTCTTCCTAATAATGTTAAACTTTAATATGTCAAAACTTTTAGAACTAAAAAAATAATAAAATGTTCTTTAAAAATGTTCAAGTTCCCTTCAGTAGTTGTCTGGTGGTCCCTTCAAAAAGATATATATNNATATTACATAAGCTATGATTAATACAATTATAATTGGCACTAACCATATGAATATATAGAATAAAACAACTGCTAGTAAAAGGGCTATTATTATATAAACAAGATCACTAAATTCCATGCTATATTGTTGGTTTGGAAGCATAAATATATTCTCTATATTCATTAATCTCAACAAATTTTAAATTTAGAGCAGATAAAACATTTTATATCTGCTTTTAATCATATTTAAGGAGTTAATAAATGAAAATACTTGTTATTAATAATCATGGACAATATAATCACAGAATCTACAGGAGCCTTCATTACTTGAAGATTCCTTCAGAATTAGTTCCTAATTCAACTTCAATCGAAAATATTGAGGAAAAAGAACCTTTGGGTCTGATTCTTGGCGGTGGACCTTCGATAGAACGGGCGGGTAATTCTATGAGCTATATTAAAGAACTTAACTGCCCCATATTAGGTATCTGTCTTGGTCATCAGTTAATT
This sequence comes from Ignavibacteriota bacterium, assembly GCA_003151215.1. The sequence continues at coordinate 3,050 of PLXB01000266.1, read as the reverse complement.
GCAAAGGCCTACGGTGGTGAGATAGGTGCAGCTGGTGTTGAAAGCTATGCCAAGATCAAGCTAAATATATTAGATGAAAACGATATACTGAAGGGTTTTGGAGAGAGTGCAGATGTTTGGGCGTCCCACAAAGATGAAGTGTGCAAACCGCCTGAAAACTTCAAAGTGCTTGCATCATCGTCAATATGTGGGGTTGAAGCCATGAAACATGAAACCAAGCCCATTTACGGAATACAATTCCATCCTGAAGTTGTCCATACAACTGGCGGTTCGCAGTTGCTCGGAAATTTTCTTTTTGATATTGCCGGATTAAAAGGCGGATGGAATTCGCATAACTTCATTGAGGCAACCGTTGCCGATATAAAAAAGCAAGTTGGCGATAAAACGGTGATCTGTGCGCTTTCGGGCGGAGTGGATTCAGCCGTTGCCGCAGTGCTTGTTCACCGAGCCATCGGCAAGCAGCTCAAATGTATTCATATCGATAACGGTTTAATGCGCCTCGGCGAAAGCGCAGAAGTTGTGCATACATTCCGCGATCATTTTGGCATTGATCTTGATTTCGCCGATGCATCCGAAATGTTTCTTACGAGATTAAAAGGCATAACCGAACCGGAGCAAAAAAGAAAAATTATCGGCGCAGCATTTATCGATGTGCTTGCCGAAGAAGCAAAAAAATTCTCCGATGCTAAATTCCTCGTGCAGGGCACGATCTATCCCGATGTGATCGAATCGCTTTCCTTCAAAGGTCCTTCGGCAACAATTAAATCGCATCATAATGTCGGCGGCTTGCCGGAGATCATGCATCTCGAACTCATTGAGCCGCTGAGAGAATTATTCAAAGATGAAGTCCGCACTGTCGGAAGAGCGCTCGGAATCCCCGAGCATTTCATAGACCGCCATCCTTTTCCCGGACCCGGACTTTCGATCAGAGTCATCGGCGATATCACCAAAGAAAAACTTGCTCTTCTTCGCGCTGCCGATGCGATCTTCACCGAAGAGCTTCGCGCCTCGAATCTGTATCACTCCACATGGCAAGCATTTGTCGTTCTGCTTCCGGTGCGAACGGTCGGAGTAATGGGCGATGAACGTACCTACGATAATGTCTGCGCCCTCCGCGCCGTTTCAAGCGTTGACGGCATGACAGCCGATTGGACAAGATTCCCGCATGATTTCCTTGCCACGGTTTCCAGCAGAATTGCAAATGAAGTGCGCGGCATCTCAAGAGTTGTCTATGATATTAGTTCGAAACCACCGGCAACGATTGAGTGGGAATAGAGGGCAAAAATGGAATGAGTATAATGCCATCTTTGTTGACTCCTTATACTGCCATTCGAGGAAGCTGAAGGCTTTGATTGGGATTCGGGTAGCCTGCTTAAAGTATGGGACACGCATGAAGTTCTTCCTTCGGAATGCGAACAAGTTTTTGCGAATAGGCCGTTTGGTGGCAGAGCCGATGTTAGGCATTCTATAGGTGAAAAAAGACATGTTCTTTTTGGCAGGACAAACGAAGGAAGACTTTTAACCGTTGTGTATACAATACGGAACGGGAAGATCAGAGTGATCTCTCCCAGACCATTGAGCCGTAAAGAAAGGAAAGAATATGAGCAAGCAATTGCTGCCGATACCTGATTTCAAAAGTGAAGATGAAGAATTCGAGTTTTGGTCATCACACGATACGACCGATTACATTGATTGGTCGAACGCGGAGATTCTTTCGTTTCCGAACCTTAAGCAGACAGAGAATATTGATCTGAAACTACAGCAGCTTCTTATCATGCGGGATGTCGAGCGTCTTGCAGAGAAAAAGCATACCTCGAAAGAAGTGCTGATTCTCCAATATCTTTCCGATGGTATTCGCAGAGAAGGCGCTTCTGCAAACTGATTTGAGTATGAACTCCGTAGGAGTGTTCTGTCTGTAGAAACCGTTCTCCAAGGTGGCATTAAGCTCCGATAGGAGCGGCCTGCTTTCATTGTTTATGAAAAAAAAATCTTGTATCGTCCTCGCTATCTGTGCAGTTTTTTTCTGCGCAGCACCAGCATTTGCACAAAGTTATGATACTTGTGCACATTTAAAAGAGTGGGAAACTGCAAATCCTCAGCCCGGAGATGCTGTAGTTGCAAAAGAACAATATGATACCTTGCGTCTCTATATAGAAAGATGCGCAAATGATAACCAGTCTTATGTTGCCTTCGGTGATATGGATGGGGCAGTACAACTGTACTCATCTGATACAACCCGTTTTGACCTCTACTGTGATTGGTTGATTTCCGTCTTATATCTGAACACTACAGACCCCGCTTATTTTTGTGCTTGCATATATTCTATTTCGGGAACATATAGTTATGGGAAGTACAACCTTCCAAATGCTACTTTAGCTGTGCTAAATTATTTAAGACACAACTCGAATTGTGATGGTCCTGGACTTGAAAAGTTATATCAAGACGATATTAACGACCGCCATCGTGAATGGCAAACTTTACTATTAGCTGGGGATACCACAATAGAAGACACAGTTCTTCCGTCATTAGACCAAATAGGGTTGGGATTCCTGCTAAAGAATAATGCTCCAAAAACGAACGGACCGCTTTCGAGCCAATATCTTGCATCCTTTACCTCAAGCCCGAATCCCTTCATCAGAAAAACTTCACTTCAATTCACATTGAACCGCATGTCGTATGTAACGCTTTCAGTCTATGATGAACTTGGCAGGCTTGTCTGGGGAGTTGGCAGAGGCTCATCGCTTGAAGCGGGAATGCATGAGGTTCAATTAGATGGCAGATCGCTTCCCAGCGGTACGCTTTATGCGAGAATTTCCACCGGCTTCGGCGAGGTGAAGACGGTGAAATTAGTGCATGAGAAATAATTCGTAGGGGCACGCTGCGCGTGCCCTTTTCAGATTTACATATAATTTCAAAGAGGGCACACGCGGCGTGCCCCTACGATTATGAATAATTATTCATCAAAGAGGCACCTATTTTTCTTGGATGGGCACCTTGACAAATGGCTTTCAATTTCGTATTTTTACAGGATGAGAATAGAGCATTATCAG
>PLXB01000300.1 GCA_003151215.1 Ignavibacteriota bacterium | reverse complement strand
CCCTCAGCTTAGAAGGCTGATGCTCTATCCAACTGAGCTACGGGCACATGGCATTTGCCTCAAAATCTGAGAGTTCTCCTAACGTCCTTACATCTTAACAAGTTCATAAAATTGATTATTGTGAATTTAGAAATTATTATTCAGTGTATTGTTGATAATTCTGACCATAAATAGCTCCAATTTCTGTAGAATACTGAGAATTCACAATTCGTTAATGTTCCGGTAATCATTTGCAAATATTGTTATATTATTTTTGCATCTATAAAAGTCTACTTAGTATTACAAAGGAGCAGCATCATGAGAATAGCATACTTTGCCGGATCAATGAAACCAGGACAGGATGGAGTAACCAGAGTCCTTTTTAGGTTAAGCGGACACTTACAAGAAAAGCAGGTCAATCATATATTCTTCTCTCCTGTGCTTCCACCGAAAATGGAGCAATTTGTTCCGATGCATCGCATTCCGTCTGTCCAATTCCCTTTGCATAATGAGTACAGAGTTTCGCTGCCGGGACAAAAGCATATAGAAGAAGTATTGGCTGAGTATCAACCGGATATTATGCATATCAACAGTCCTTGCTCACTCGGATATGCCGCAATAAAATACGGGCAGAAAAACAATATCCCTGTTGTCGCAACTTATCATACTCATTTTGCAAGCTATGCCAGATATTACCGTGTAAAGCTATTGGAGCGTTTTAGTTGGTCATATTTCCGAAATATCTATAATAGTTGCGAACGAGTATATGTTCCTTCCGAACCAATTCTCGAAGAACTGCATTCGCATCGGATGAGAAATCTCGAATTCCTTCCCCATGGAGTAGATACCGATATGTTCCATCCGAAACATCAGTCCGAAACGTGGAAAAAAGAACTCGGAATTGAGGGAAAGTTTGCATTGCTCTTTGTCGGCAGACTCGTTTGGGAAAAAGATCTTAAGACACTTGCCGCAACATATCGTTTACTCAAATCAAGGCGTAATGATATTGCATTCGTAATTGCCGGTGATGGGCCAGTTCGTTCAGAACTCGAAGCACTTATGCCTGAGGCGGTTTTTCTCGGCTATCAAGGTGGGGAAACTTTATCGACGACTTACGCTTCAAGCGATATGTTTGTATTTCCTTCAACGACCGAAACATTCGGGAATGTAACGCTCGAAGCTATGTCCTCCGGGATCCCTCCGGTATGCGCCAATAAAGGGGGAGCCAGCGGCTTTATTAAAGATGGCGTCACCGGATTACTCTCAAATCCACGCGACGCAGAAGATATGGCGTCAAAAATAGAGCATCTTTTGGATCACCCACAAGTCAGATCTGAGATGTCGAAGCAAGCTTTCATTTATGGACAGGAACAAACGTGGCAGAGAAGCTTTGAAAAAATGCTTCTGAGCTACGATGATGTCGTACGACACTATACACTGAAAAAGACTATGAATAACGGAGAATCGAAAAAAAGAAGGCTCTCACAACTTATTCTACAGCACTAAGCCATACGCTTTACCACCACCACTGTTACATCATCGGTCACCGTAAGATCTGCAGTATTAGAAAGTGCTGACTCGATAGATTGAGCCGTACTACCCTGCGCTGCCATTATCCGCACAAAATTTTCTACTCCTTTTACGCCAAGCATATGTCCTTTACTGACTGCTTCAGATAAGCCGTCAGTGTAAAGAATTAAAGTCGAGGCAATATTAAATTCCACTTCTGTTACGGTAAAACTATAATCAGAAATTACCCCAAGNNCCGGTTTCGGAATATAGGATAGGTCTTGGATGCCCGCAAACCATTGCATTAATCGTTCCTTTGGAACTGTCAAGTATAGCGAAGATGGCAGTAATATAACGTTCTGCTGCCGTGCTCTCATACATTAGGTTATTTAGGTCCCCTACCATTTGTTTTAGACCTATCTGATTAGAGCGTAGTAGTGCGACCATTGCTCGGAGCGATGCTTGTAAGTTCGCCATCAATATTGCTGCGCTAATTCCCTTTCCGACCACATCAGCAATGGCAACGAGTGATTTATTTTCGCTAAGCTTTATGATGTCGTAATAATCCCCTCCGACAAGTTCACTTTGCTTGGAGTATGCACTGAAAAAAAGTCCCTTTATTTCCGGCAGCGATTGTGGCAATAATGATTGCTGTATCTCACGCGCCAGGCGGAGTTCAGCTTCGAATCGCTCGCGTTCACGCTCGGCTTTGAATAGCTCGGCGTTGGTGAGCGCAATACCGGTTAGAAGTGAAAGTGATTCAAGATAATTTTGCTCTGTTGCTATATCAGTTTCCGGCGAAAGCGATTTTCCAAAACCGAGGAACCCTATGATCTCTTGCTGCTCCGAATCAAGAATAGGAAGAGTAAAATGAGTTCGATCGGGTGGTGTAAAGAGCCATGTTTCAAGGTTTGCAAATGAAATATCATGAGGGAGATCAAGACTGCGAAAGCCCGACTTTGTTACGAGATAATATCGATGCTCTGCCTCTTCTTTTTTTAATGATAAATATGCGAATCCCTCAGTAATAAGTCCCTTCCCCATGATCGTTCGAAGGACACTTTTTAGAATACCTTCCGGACCAAGATCGGGAGTAAGAGTACGTGCAAATTCTAATAGTGATCGCATAGCAAACCGCTCACGAAGAAGTTCGCGGTCGAGCATATCGGGTTTTGGATTTCTGGTTTCTATCGTCGGGGTTAAGCTCAATATTCTTTCATTTTACGTTGGTTAATAACGTTTACCTTTTATATTCCGTTAGCAAAATAAAAAGGATCTCCCACGATGAAAATAATCGCTATATATATCACTATAGCATGGTTTCGGTCTGTTTACTATTTCAATGAAATATCTCAGGAATTGACATATAATGGCAGGGAAACAGAGGGATTAAAGTTATGCGGTTCCGATCAAAGATGAGCGGGAGACGGGATTCGAACCCGNNACTGAGTTACTCCCGCAATTTTCAAGATGCTCCTAACAACAATAACTACCGTAGAGGTTTCCACCCCTTTTCCAAGAGTCTCATACCCACCGGACATTCGGGGCAACGATTTACCGTGCAATAGCTTCTGTAGAGATATAATCCACCCTGTTCACCAAGCGTGGAACGGGTATGCTCAGACTCCAGAAGCTCCTGCTCAATGATATGAAGATATTGCGCGCTTGCCCTCGACGGATACTCTGCCCAAACCTCTCGCAGAGGTTTTAATGCAATTTGAATCTTTTCCTGAGTAAGTCCTTTGTTCCTTCCTCGTTCGGTTTCGATCGCAATTCTCGCAGGAAGAATAACATTCAGCATGATTCCATGCAAGCGCTCCTCACCAAGTAATGCATGCGGCGCACCTAAGGATTGCTTCAATGAAGTATGCTTTTCCCAAAAAGGAGAATCCCCTAATTCATAACTTATCTCTTCGAACACGGAATAGTTATTNNCTCGAAAAATATTTCCGTGCAAGAACTGCAGCAAGTGCAATGCGACGCATCGGCGAATTTAAAGGTCTCACACGAAAAAATGCCCAGTCATTTTCTGCAAGTTTGTCGCCAATGCGATAATCGATCTTGAGTGCTTCCCATTTGGCAGCGAGATCCAAAAGATAATCATTCACATCCAAATCAAACCCTTCTTGAGGCTTTACGAGTAATCCTGCCACACCAAAACATAGGGCTTCGAATATAGCATTAAGATCGTTCTCATTTTCCTGGTCTCGGACCTTCTGCAAAAGTGAGCGGGGCATTAACCGTGATAGTTCAACGAACGGAAGACGATTTTCCGAATACCCAAGCGCATCGAAGACAAATTCATAGACTCTATCAAGGATCAAATCATCCGTCCCGGTTTCACTGATCCCACCCATGATCCTCGACACTCTTTCATTAAGCCGCGCCGCGCCCATTTGTCTGATAACCTTGGCTTTGAATTTCATCGGCACGGAGAGATTATGCGGGAAACATGGGAGTTCAGGAGAGCGGGAATATTTTTTCTCAAAAAGTTCTTGCCAAAACGTTCGCTGATCGAAAACAAGATTATCGCGCAAAATCAGAACAGGAACCTTTGGCATCGCTTGCAGCAGATCTTCCGTATCCGCATCGAGAACAACATGTAGAATTACTTGCAAATATCGCTTATCTTCCGAATGTCCATGATCGTCCCAATCGGTGACATTGCGATGTAATTCAATATCGCCTTTAATACGCATTCCGTCAAGGATTACCTCCGCATTAAGAAAATCCGGACCGCCGCGATGATCGTTGAAATCTCCCTGATATGTAATTGCGACAGGACTGCCATCGGAGAGTAGAGGCCGAGACACAAGAAATCTGGAATGATCTTTCCAGATCTCATGAAGTAAAGATTCTGCTAATGTATCGGATTTCATCGTTTTGAAAACATCATAAGGAGTGTCATTGCTTCGTCGTCGCAATGCGACTCCTCACAATGACAGAAATCATCTCATCGCCTCAACAAGTTTCATCGCCGCTCCTCGTGCAGCCTCTGCAAAATCATTTCCCTTG
>PLXB01000136.1 GCA_003151215.1 Ignavibacteriota bacterium | reverse complement strand
CTCGGATAGCGCTAACCATAGGATTTCTTTCCATGTCAGTCGCAATTTCCATCGGCATTATTCTTGGTGCGCTCGCAGGCTTTTATGGAGGATGGGTTGATATTCTCATATCGCGTTTGATCGAACTTGTCATTACTTTTCCGGCATTCTTTCTTATTATCACCGTCGTTGCGATGTTTCAATCGGGTTCTATTTGGCTTGTTATGATCCTGATTGGCTTGACAAGCTGGCCTTCGATCGCGCGTTTCACTCGCGGCGAATTTCTGCTAGTACGAAATATGGAGTACGTTGCTGCAGCAACTGCGCTCGGGCTTTCGAATAAGCGCGTGATATTCCGGCATGTCTTGCCAAATTCACTTGCGCCCGTTCTTGTAACATCGGCGTTTGGCATTGCTTCGGCAATCCTTACTGAAGCAGGGCTTTCTTTTCTCGGTTTTGGCGTTCCTCCGACGATCGTTACGTGGGGCAGCGTACTTAATGATGCTCGCAGCAATATCAGCGCATGGTGACTTGCCGTATTTCCCGGACTTGCGATCTTTATTGCAGTACTCTGTTATAATCTTGTAGGTGACGGTTTACGCGATGCGCTTGATCCACGTTTAAGAGATTGAGTTGTTATTTGGTGTGCGCAGGGATATGGCATTTATGAATCTTTCAATATGAAATGCATTCTTGTTTCAGATGCCCTTCGCCTACCGGGAACAAAATATTTTTTGCGAGAATTTTATTTTATGGAACCAAATTGCTCCAAATTGCCTAAATGACGCGGATATAGTTAATCGCTTTTTTTTTCACACGTATTTAATAGTAAAGGTTATTTTTGACTATGCTTTGGACACCTGAATTAGCGCAGTATCTTGAAGATGCACCGTGGCCTGCCACGAAGGGGGAGCTTATCGATTATTGTGAGCGTGTTGGCGCACCGCCGGCTGTAGTAAAGAATTTACAAGAGATCGAGGACGAAGAAGAACAGTTCGAATCGATTGAAGAAATCTGGCCTGATTACTCAGCAGAAGCGGATGAGTTTTATTATGACGACGAGTTAAACGAGTATTGATTGTTGGGCCTTACCGGAAGATAACTCCTTCGTGCATCGATATGCACGCTTCTGGGAATCGCCGAAGGCGCCTGTATCAGGGTTTCTTCTTCGTACAAGAATTTATGTTACGACCGCTGAGACCCATCCTTATCTTTCCTTTCCTCAGTATGTTGCTGGGTCCGTTCGCCGCAAAAGCTCAGCGTCCTCCGGACATGGAGAAGATACGCCGACTTGAAGTCTCGGAAATCCGTTTTGAAGGTGATAGCAGTATTCCCTCTCTTGAGCTTGAAAGTATTATTGCCACGAGAACATCCAGTTGGTTCGAACGCTTTCTCAATGGTATTAGCTCCAGTTTTGGAACACCCCGGCAATATATCGATAAAACCACCCTTGACGATGACACATTGAGGATATTTGTTTATTATAGGAACAAGGGATTTTTCGATGTGCGAGTTAAGGATACTGTTTATGAATCGAAAGAAAGTGCAGCTGCTTGGGAGAAGGTTTATAATCATAATAAGTTTCTTCCGCCTGCCAATTGGGAACCCTACCCTCTGATAGAAGATACGATCGTTTTTAGTATTAGCGAAGGCAGGCCTTATAAAGTTGCCGGTTTTACGTTTGAGGGCTTTGAGAATCTTCCGATGGATTTGCAGAATACATTAACGGAGAAGATCGGCATAAAGCCAAATTCACAGTATTCCAAGGAAGCGCTGGATCTTGAAACAATCAGGGCGCGTGCTATCATGGCTGAAAGCGGATACCCATTTCTCTCTTTGCCTTATGGTTATACTGTTGTCGAGCGTGATACTCTCCGCAAAACAGTAACGATGTCTCTGAAATTTAAGCCCGGGCCAAGAATCCGCTTGGGTACAACTAAGGTAAACTACGATACCGCTTATTCAAAATATGGATATGTGCGTGAGAATGTTGTGCGGAGACAATTGAGCCTGGATTCAGGCGCTTGGTATAAAAATTCAGATAGAGTTGCCTCCGAACGCGATCTTGACCGGCTTCGCACTTTTCAGTCAGTCTTTGTCGGGCTGGATACTTCCGCATTTGCAAAACTTCCGGATTCTTCACGAAATGGATTGGCGCTNNAGTTCATACCTGGCCCATATTTTGGACAAAGCTCATTCAACCAATTCATTTTGGGATTACAAGTATCATACAGTAATAGGAATATTTTTAATGGTGCGGAAAATTTAACTTTGCAGGCTTCGTACCAAATTCTTCCACCTCCTTCGGTTGAGCAGCGCTGGAGCATTAGCGGAGAATTGGTTTTTCCATATTTCCTGTTGAAAAATGTTCCTCTTATTTTATCTCCGAGTTTTTCGTATGCATACGTATCCGGACAATATTTTGAAAGAATATCGAGCGGCAGTATCGGTTCAAGTGTTGAACTTTCGAACGATCCTGCTCTGAGGATAACTCTTTCACCTAAGGCTTCTTTGCAGTTTGTGCAAAGAGATTACATTAATCCTGCGCTCAAACCTACTGATACGTCTTTTATTGCCCCCCAACAATTGAATACTCTTATCTCTACAGATCTTAAATTCAATTGGACGAATGACGCGCTTATTCCTTCAAGCGGGTCGTATGTCACATGGTCTCCGCAAGTTGCGCTTCCGATATTTAAGTTTACTTCGGCTCCAAGCGCTGCATATATAAAGAATACGCTTCAATTCGTTACATATGTTAATCTCGGTTCAATTCAAGAAAGAAGCGTATTAGCATATCGCATCCTGGGCGGTTTTGTTGCCCTCCAATATCCAAATGATCCTAATAAAGACATTCTGTTTGAAAACCGCTATTATGGAGGAGGGACGAATTCCTTGAGAGGCTGGGGAGCGCGGACGCTGCTGGTATCGAATAATACAAGTCCGGGCTGGCCATCCCTGGGAGGATATAAAGCCTTTGAAACAAATCTTGAGTGGAGATATGCATTGTTTCATTATCCCGCAGAGATTACAGCTGTACAGCAATTCCTTTCTGCATTACGCATTGCATTTTTTTGTGATGTGGGAAACGTTTGGGATAAGGACGTTCCGGTTTCACCCAAAAATTTTGCTGTTGCTCTTGGTTCGGGAGTACGATATAATACACTTTTTGGCGCGATTCGATTCGATGTAGGGATAAAATTTTATGATCCATATCCAAATCCATTCCAACCCGGAACCTTAGGCATTAATAAAAACAGAACAACAGTGTTGGCAATCCCACCAAATTCAACCGGGGTTTGGCTGTTTAACAGAAAAGGATATCTGCCAGGAGATGTACTTAATTTTGAATTTGCTCTCGGCCAGGCATTCTGATCATTTTTCTAATTTCCAGACCTCAGAAGGAAATGGACCGCTCGTAAATTTTACAAGCAAGCTGTCATTCTTTTTAAGTTGGTTCTTGCCATTGATCGTGCTATGAAAGCGATCGGCATCAAGCCCTGTTTGGAGAAAAAGGAAAAAATCACCTGCACTGCGACAGGAATCAAGTATTGCTGAAAGCTGAACCGAATCCTCTAAAAACCCTAACGAGATATCCTTGCGATGCAACATCTCGAAATAAGAACGGATATATCCTTGCAAAAATGTGTACTGTACATAAAGCTTATATTCATCGTCTTTTGAAGTCATTTCATCGGCAATTCCCAGACCGTAGAGACTTGGCGCAGTTACAAGAAGAGCACTGCCCGATTGCAAATTTGTCGCCATCCATTTAATCGCATCGTTTGCATTATCGCGGGTATCACGGACTTCACGAAGTAATAGCTCCTTTGCTTTTATCACCGGAGCAGCTGTATAAATTACGCCAATAATTGAAAGAATACTAACTGACATTATAATATATCGAACATTTTTCTTTTTCCAGTAAGGCTTGATAGACACAATAATCTCTTTTGTTAATTGAGCCCAATAAACTCCGGAACTCACTAACAGAACGAATGACAATTCTGTCAGCTGCGTCTTTACAAGCATTACCGTGACAGTGAGAACGCCGAGTATAATTATAGCAATGATGTTAAAAAGAAGAATTAGTAGATTGATCGTACGATCATTCTTTCGAAAAATATTGTGAAGGGGAGTCGCCAGGAGCACTAAAGAAAAAACGATTACAGATTTAATTACGAAGAATGCAAGAAAAGCAGATAGTGTAAATATTGCAAAACAGCTTAGTAGTGTTAAATTCTTTCGAGTGAAATTCCGCAATAATGAATATAGTAATGGTGTCACAAGAAGTATTCGTGCGATGGGATTCAGCAACGCTTCACCGTAATATCGCAGCCTATCAGTAATGAAGAACATTAATTGATCATGAGAAAGGCTATCGATTTTAAAAAATCTGTTCGAACGAGTAGGAGAGGCAAGATATAATTTCAGAGAAATTAAAAGAAAAATAAGATAGAGTGCCAGAGCAAATATCTTATGATAGATGCTTTTCTTTTGCCAAGCTATTTTTATTTCCTTAAAAAATAAAATAAAAGTACCGATGAATATAGAATGCACCAGAAGAAGAGCTGGTTCTTTGGCAAGCACAGCTAATATTCCGCAGAGAATGGCAACGATCCATATGCCAATGCGCCCCTCAAGAATTCCTCTCAATCCATAATACCATGCCGGGGCAACAAACATCAACTCAAGAGTAAATGTAAGATCGCCATACCAAAAAAGTACATTCAGTATAGGGAGAAAAGCAAGCCAAAAGAAACCTGCGGTAAAATAAAGTGCAGTGTTATCTTTCGTAATATATCTGGCAGTTTTACCTGCGTAGGCTAAACCGATGAGGAATGAGCCGACAAGAACGAAATGCCAGGGGAAATAGTGATCTATTCCGGCAGTATGCGTCAGAAGCCAGATCGTAATAGCGAAGACTGGACGGACGCTCCGAACGATCTCTCCTCGGTTCACATCAAAAGCATCCCAGAAGGAATGCTCACGCGCCCAATCCATATGCAAGACGTCATCGAGCCTAAAAGGCATCAAATACAACGTCGTGAAAATGATCAGGATTGCAATGCCTCCAAGCATGAAGGCAATATCAAGAATTCGTATGGTCCTACTTTTCTGGTCGGTTTCGAACATCAATTACATAAGCCAGTGAAGAAATATATGCAAAACTATAACATTGTGAGAACGGATATGCAAAAGAATGGTTTGAGAGGGACGTATTATTTCTCAGCAAAAATCAGTGACCACAAAAGATTCAAAGACAAGCTTCTATCTTCTCTATGCTCTGATCTGCCTAATATGGGGTTCTACCTGGCTTGTGATCCATATTGGAGCCAATGCTGCACTACCTCCATTCATGGGAGCATCGTTGCGTTTCCTTCTCGCAACGGTCTTGCTTTGGATCTTTGCGATCTATAAGAGAACACCAATACCTGTGAGCGGAAAGGAGTGGGGTGCTGTTCTTTTAATCGGATCGCTGAGCAACGGAATTTCATTTGGAGTGGTATATTGGTCGTCTAAATATATTCCTTCTGGTCTTGGTGCTGTGATCTTTGGAACAATGCCGCTTTGGACGGCAATAATCTCGCATTGGGTTTTCACCTCTCAAAAACTTTCTCCTTCTCGAATCTTTGGAATAATTTTGGGTATCGTCGGAATTGCAACGATATTTTATCCACAGTTTACCTTAGTAGATTCTGAGCATCTTTGGGCAATGGCAATTTTCCTTATTTCTCCCATAGTTAGTGGTATCAGTGCAGTAATTACTAAGCGTTCGACTCAAGCCGTTGCACCTCTGATGCTCAATTCTATTACAACAGGTGTTGGGTGTCTGATCTTAGGTATTGTTGCGATGATTGCAGAACCCTGGCAAGCGGTTTCACTTAATTTTACACATATTTGGACAATATGCTATCTTGCGATCATCGGTACCATAGTGACATTCGGAATATATTTCCGCCTGATGAAAGAGACTTCCGCAGTGACAATGTCCTATGTCGCTATCATAACGCCCGTAATAGCTGTGATCTTAGGTTGGTTAATACTTGGCGAGCATTTTGATTATTATGCACTTGCAGGCTCCACTTTTGTAATATGCGGAGTTGCGCTTTCATTACGTATGTGATAAAGGACGTTTTCTATCGGCTCAAAGGATGAAATTTCTGCCACTGAAGTATTTCGTGATGCCAGTCCTTTGCGATTGAGCCAGATCGGACGAATGCCTGCATTGAGAGCTCCGATAATATCAATATCCCATACATCGCCCATATAAATGGCTTCCTCGGCTTGTACTTTCGCTTTTTCGAGTGCAATTTCAAATATCTTACGGTCAGGTTTAGCAGCACCGACTTCTTCACTGATTGCAAAATAATCGAAATGAGAGGAGACTCCAAGCCGCTGGAGTTTTCCGAGCTGTTCGGAAAGTAAATTGTTTGAGATAATACCAAGATGGAAATCTGCTTGCAGGCTAGTGAGTAGCTCTTTTGTCCCCGGAATAAGCCGCTCTGATTCGTAATATCTTTTTAAGTAAGAGGATGAAAATTCAACGGGATCATAATTTATATCCTGCTTAAAATATTCTAAGAACTTCTGCCACCTTAAGCGCCGAGCTTCGCCCAAGGAGATTTCACCTTTAATGAGTCTTGCATGGGCTTCTTCAAGAAGATTATGACTGAGTTCTTTCAGAAACTCTACTGTATATGCCTGCAGGAAAGGGTATTGATCTCGAAGAAATGTTATCCCTGAATGAATATGAAAGCTATGGTCATAAATAGTGTCATCGACATCAAAAAATACTACTTTGATCTTTGAAGACATAGACTTAGTTTCTGTACTTATTCGTTGATTCGACAAGCCCCGCTGTAATCTCCTCCTCGAACTGCGAATGACCGGATCTTGGACAGACGACTAACTCAGAGTCAGGAAGCGCCTTTTGTAAGTCAAAGGCATTCCTTATCGCGCAAACAACGTCATATCTTCCATGCACCATTGTCATCGGAATATCTTTGATCTTGTAAGAATCTCTGAGCAATTGACCTTCTTCAAGAAAACAGCGGTTGAGGATGAAATGGCATTCGATCCTTGCAAAATTGATTGCAAATTGATCTTCTTCGGGCTTTTCCGTAGTAACAAGTTTTACGATCGAAAACTCCCAGTTACTCCATTGATGAGCAGCTGCAAGTTGTTTATTTCTATTATTTCCGGTAAGTACCTTATAGTATGCTTGAGGGTAACTCTCACCCTTTTTAAGTGTGACCCCTGAGCAAAATTCAGCCCATTGATCCGGAAAGATCTCGCTTGCTCCTTGCCTATAAAGCCAATCATTATCGGCATCACGGGAAAGGAAAATACCACGCAGAACGAGGTGACTGACTTGGTCAGGATGCTTTTGAGAATACGAAAGTGCCAGAGTCGAACCCCATGAGCCCCCAAAGACGAGCCACCGATCAATATTAAGATGTTTTCGAAGCTTTTCAATATCTTCAACGATATTCCATGTATCATTTTCTTCAAGTACTGCAAGGGGCGTGCTTCTTCCACAGGCGCGCTGATCTAATAGAATAATGCGGTAATGCTCAGGATCGAAAAATCTCCTCATATCAGGAGTACAGCCGGCTCCCGGACCGCCATGAAGTACGACTGCAGGCTGTCCTTTGGGATTGCCTACCTCTTCATAGTAGATCGTATGAATATCCGAAACCTTGAGCATTCCATGATTATATGGATCAATAGAGGGATAGAGCTCTGTCATTTTTTGAGTGATTGTAACTTGGCTGATGTTGTTTAGAATGCAAAGTTACGAAATTAGTAATGTTGCGTTTCAGTGGGGCGGACTCTTAGTCCGCTAATCTCGCTGGCGGACTGAGAGTCCGCCCTACCATTGCCCTATTAATTTATGACAAAAGACCAACTCATCTTCGCTTATAAAAACATGCTTCTTGCGCGTGAATTCGATCATGCACTGATTAATCTTTACCGTCAATCGAAGATCGTTGGCGGGGTATACGC
>PLXB01000470.1 GCA_003151215.1 Ignavibacteriota bacterium | reverse complement strand
TACACCGTCACAATCGGGGACGATACCTCCTCCTACAAAATTACCGGTGACGTAAACATTCTCATCTCTATCCATAGCAATACTTTGCCCTTTGCCTACAGATGTATCGCCGGCTTGCTGCACCCAAAGAGGAACTCCATCGGAAGAAAATTTTGTGATAAATATATCGGATATCCCCTTTGAAATGAGTTTGATGCCGCTGAAATCTATTGTATCTCCGAATAGTCCGGTAACGGCAATAGTACCTGAATGGCCAACAGTAATACCCCATCCGGCATCATCAGTTTGCGAACCAAAACTTTTCACCCATATTACGCTTCCGTTAGAGTCATATTTGGCAATAAAAATATCATCACCGCCAACGCTTGTAAGCTGCTTCCCACTAAAATCTGACGATCCGGAGAAACTGCCAGTGATATAAATATTTTCCGATGTATCGGTCGAAACAGATCTTCCAAAATCATACCCTGTTCCTCCGGCACTCACTGCCCATTCTATGTTTCCATCTAAATCATATTTGGCGAGAAAAATATTCTCGGTGCCAATGCTTCTTAAAATCGTGGATCCCAGAGAGAGACTATCGGAAAAATATCCGGTAACGTAAAGAGATTTATTCGCACCAATCGAGACACCTGTTCCCTGTGACTGACCCGTAACCGCACTTGTAGTCCTTATCCAAAGAAGCGACCCCAGGGAAGAGTATTTTGCGAGGAAGAGATGACTGCCCTTTGCCGGATGAAGAGAGATTCCCGAGAATACGGCCGAATCTACATAATATCCGGTAACATAAATATTACCGACGCTATCGGCAGCTATTGAGGAAGATTGATCGTTCCCCTTACCGCCTCCGCCCTTTGCCCAAAGCCAATTTGCTTGCTGCGCAGAAGCGGTGCCGATCATTCCCAAAAGAATGAGTACACCAAGGCAATATTTCATAATAATTATTTTATCACCGTCATCCAATGGTTGATAACATTTGCTCCTGACCGGAGAACAAGTATATATTTTCCACCGGAGATCATGGTGCTAGCGTCGTATGAAAGAGTATATTCTCCGGTATTCATATACCCATCATGAAGAACTTCAACGGGTCTTCCTAAAAAATCATAAATAGAGACTTTCACGTTTCCTGAGTTAGGTATAGCAAAGTCAATCTGAGTCGATCTGCTAAACGGGTTCGGATAATTAATAGGTTCGGCAATCTGTGAAGACAAAGGTCGTAATGGCAAAACTCCAAGATCAGGGGTGCTTTTATAGACGCTTGCTCCGCGCGAAGCTGCAAAGAACACACCCTGATTATTCTGAACAACCTCGGTTGCCCCGAGCAACCTATCCGGAGAGTCATCTTGGACATAAAAACCTGAACTAAGGTTTTCCCAAAGTGTAAAGTTTGAATTTTGTGAACGGTAAAACCCGTGGTCGCCGGTAGAAATCAAGATGTTCCCGTTATTATCGAGCATGATATTTTCATACATGGCAATATGAAGTGAGGTATCGAGCGGAAAAACTTTTGACCAATCTATTCCGCCATCCGTCGATCTGAAAATGCCGGCATTCGGATCATCCGGCGCTCCTGAGTTTCGCATGAAGATCGAGCCGTCAGGAGGCCATAATAGTTGAAGCGCTGCTACACCATTCTGAGAAATGTCATTCCACGTTTCGCCGTCATTGGTAGAGAGATAAATATCGGCGGTATTCGTCGTAACAATGATCGAGTCTGAGGTTCCGTTATACGACCCGAAGGCAATAGCGTATACTTGAACAGCACTGGGAAATCCCTGCACAGGAAGCCACGTATCACCGTGATCGGAAGAACGCTCGAAAAATTCGTAATCCGAATACACGAAAAGATCTCCTTTGGGACTAACACCCATAGCAATGATCGCATTCGTATTCGTCGGAGGATGGGTTTTTATCACATTATCAAATGTCAGACCATTATCTTGGGAACGAAAGAGTCCGTTAAACGTGCCATAATAAAAATTATCCGCATGGTCGGTAGCGTCCAAAGGCGAAGAGAAAGTTTCCTGTTCTGGGTTCGGAAGTGTAAACCACGTATCTCCCTGATCGGTCGTACGAAATATAGAGAACTGCGACATGCAAAACATATCTCCGTGAGAATTGATCGTCAGACCGCCGACTAAGAATTGAACCGATAATGTGTTGTTTGCACTATTCCAGTTTACTCCTTTATCGGAGGAACTGTACACCCCTTCGAAAATCGAGCATTGAAATAGATTATTCATGCTGTCGCAAGTAAGAGCGAAAGCTTCATTCCCTCTTTGTTGTGAACTCTGTAATATCCAAGTTGCTCCGTTATCGCTGGAGAGGTAAGTCGGCCCGTGCAAATTCAGATAAAGATCACTCCCTTTTGCAGCATGGATCATGACATCGACATTCGATTGGATCGAAGCCGAAGTTTTAAGTACCGGTACCCATGTCTGCCCTATATCAGATGAGCGAAAGACTTTGTCGCTGTCCTGGTTATATCCGAGACAAATGGAACCGTCATCGGCAACAATTATTTTATTGATGGCATTGCCGTTTGGCGGCTGCACAGGGAGTTTCTGCCATGAATCTCCATCGTCAGTAGATCGGTATATATTTGCGCTAATACTTTTTTTGGGAAAAGCCACTGCATAAAGATTCTGCTGGCGATCGATTGCCATGCATTGAATAAAACTATCGGGTTTTGGAGATTTAAGATCGAGGATCTGATCAAAATGAGCACCATTATCTTTCGTGCGTATTACTCCATATTTTGAAGTTGCAAGGTAGAGGTATCCTTTTGCGTTGGTCAGAAGTTGGTTGATATCAATAATCGAATCTGTCCCGACTATAGATTGAAGATATTCCCATCCTTCACCAGTATTAACACTAACCACATGGCGCATTAATTCTCTATCGGAGGATACTGCGTAAAGATATGCCGCTGTTGCATTCGGTCCTGATTCTACAAAACCGGATTCCAGAAGACGGACGGATAAAATGCGAAGACCGCGATTCATTCCATGCCATGTGTTGCCATGATCCGTGCTTTGATAAACTCCGGCCCCATCAGTAGAAACATAAATTCGCTGAAGCGAGTCGACTGTCAGTGAAAGTGTGGCACCACCCGCCGGTCCTCCGGTCTGCNNAAAGAGGAATGCCCGCCATTATAAAGCATAAAGCGGGCATCCAAAAAGAAATAAACCTGATGAAGAAATACTTCATCGCCTTATTTTACAACTGTCATCCAATGACTGGTCACGTCCGCTCCCGACTCGAGCACGATCAAGTATTAGCCGTTGGATATCATTGAGCTTGCATCGTAAGCAAGCGTATGCTCACCTGCGCTCATGTAGCCATCGTGAAGAACCTGCATGAGGCGTCCCATAACATCATATATGGATATTTTTACGGTTCCGGATTTGCCGATTGTAAAGCTGATCTGCGTTGATTTATTGAACGGGTTCGGATAATTTACTGGCTCTGCAAGTACAGAAGAAGAAAGAGGGCTTAAAGGTACGCCCAGAATAAGATCAGGAACACTTTTAAACACACTTGCTCCACGTGTCCCTGCATAATAAACGCCGTTTCTCGAGTCCTGAGCAAATTGTGTGACAGTGAAAGGCCTGTCAGGATAATAATCCTGCCCAAAACACCCTGAACTCATGTTTGCCCAATGAGTGAAGGTTGCATCTGTTGATAAATAGTATCCGCCGATCACTAAGGATGTATCGGCTGTGGAGATCAGGATCCTGCCTTTTCGGTCAAGCATCATTGACCAATATGTTTGAATTAATGTATCGAGCCCTCTTCCGCTCGCAGTCGTCGTATCAGGGAATATTTTTGTCCATGTAACACCTCCGTCAACAGAGCGCAGAAGGCCGCCATTTGTTCTGTTCTCAAGCCGGAACACCGACCCATCGGGATGACATATAAATTTAGTAATACCGTTTCCTTCACTATTGATAATATCCCAATTAACTCCATTGTTGACAGATTTGTATATGTTATTCGTATTACCGGAAGCATAGATCGTATCTCCATTTCCTCCAACGGAGAATCCTACGGCATAAATTGGCAAAATTGTCGGAATATAACCGGGATCGTTCGACGCATTGATCCGTGTCCACGTCGTTCCGTGGTCGGTCGAGCGGACAAACCATGGCACATTTGATTTGCCATCGATTCCGGCAGAGCAGGATGCGAATAGCTCATCTTTCGGGCTGATCCCGACATAGTAAATCTGATTTGTAGAAAGCAATCCTGTGGGATTATTCTTGTATATAACCGTATCGAACTTCATTCCATGATTCGATGAACGGAACATTCCGCTCGAGCATCCATAATAGACTGTATCTTCCCGGTCGCACTCAAGTATTTGAATCTGACCCTCATCAAGTTCATCCGGTGCCTGATTCCAGGAATTCCCCTGATCGGTCGAAACATAAATATTAAATTGCGAAGAGCAATATATGACTCCTGCCGAATCTACTGCCGTCCCGCCATCTAAATGCTGAACGAGCAATGTTTGATCGATATTATTATATGTCAACCCACTATCAACCGATTTGAATATACCGTCAGGAATTGCGCATTGAAAGACAGAGTTTATGCTATCCATAACCAGGTCGAAAGGTTCGTCACCCATCTTTTCCAGATTTCGAGCTACCCAATGTGCTCCGTTATCCGTAGATCGATACGTCGGGCCGTGCGTATTCATATATAAGTCGCTTCCTTTAGGAGCATGTCGTATTTGATCGATATTATTGTCATGGCCGGGTGGCTGTGTAAAAACAGTGTCCCATGTATTCCCCAAATCTGAGGAGCGAATAACATAGCAGCTATTAGTGAAGTCGCCGCCATAATATGCAAGGCAGATAGAGCCGTCATCGGCAACAACCATTTTATCAATAGCAAAACCATCCGGAGGCGGAGTAGGAAGTTTCTGCCAGGAATCGCCATCGTCCGTTGAACGATATACCTGTGCTAAAAGATTTTTGGGGATGGAAACAGCGTAGAGATTCTGGTGCCGATCGACTGTCATACACTGAATGAAACTATCGGGCTTCGGAGCTTTAAGATTCAAAACGGGATCAAAATGGTCCCCGTTATCCCTTGAACGCACAACTCCAAAATTAGCGGTTGCAACATATAAATATCCTTTGGCATTGGTCATGATCTGGTTTATATCGAGAACACTATTCCCACCGACGATGGAATCGAGATACTTCCACTGTGCATCTACACTTAACGTAAGGACTTCGCGGCGCAGTAATTCTTTTTTCTGCGATACGGCATAGACATACGCCACTGCCCCAGTGGGTCCGGTTTGAATCGTACTGGATTCAAGCCAGCGCATCGGTAATATCCGAAGCCCTTTATTCAAGCCATGCCATGTCGTGCCATGATCGGTACTTTGGAAAACACCAGCGCCGCCGGTACAGACATAGATGCGTTGAAGCGAATCCACGCTCATGCTGTTAGTAGATCCGTTCGTCGGTCCATTCGTTTGTGTCCAGAGGGATTGAGCGGATACGGAATGAGTAAAGGCAATAATGCCGATCGCGGTAAGGAATAAAAGCTTTTTCATAGTGTTGATTGAAGTGATATGGTTGAAACATTCTCTACTTCCATAAAAGCAGGAATGCATTGTATCCTGAACTTCACATTCAGGATACAATGCCCTTGCTTTTTAAGTTGCCAGAACTCTTACTTCTGTATTAAGAATTCGCCCGATTCTACCGAGCTCGGACTCGTAATACGAACGACATACATGCCGCTGGGAAGATTGGCTGTGCCGATCGGCAGGTTATATTCCCCGATCGAATGCAGTTGATCTCTTTCAAGTGTTCCGACACAGACGCCCAGTGCATTATATACCTGAACAGTCAACGGTATTTTATCTACATTCACCTCGAAGGTGATTATAGGAATTCCTCCGGAGACAGTCGGGTTCGGTGTGATGCTGACGATCTTCGTCGGCATATTTCCGTTGAGTTTATTTCTCAATGTCGAATCGCCGCAGCTCGGATTCGGTACGAATACCGTCGAACCGGTCTCTGAGATAACATAGCAGAGAGAATCTGCAGGTGTTGCACCCCAGAAATAAGCATTCGAAACAGTGATGGGACTGCTGTAATCCCTTGCTACCATTACTTCATACTGCAAGTTCACCGGTGGTATCTTTTGTGAGATCGTACCGGTCTTGCTCTTGAGTATGAAAGTAACCGTTTCGTTTCCTTTTCCGTCGGCTACACCTGTCGGGTTGCTTCCGCTTAATGGAGCAACAGACGGATCATAGGTAACATTGCCCGGAATATAATTAAGCAGATCCTGACGGTATGTTACCGAGAAACTCATACCGCCGGCCTGCACTTCGCCCGGAGCGAGATCGGGTATAGTAGTAAGGGTATTGCCCGTACTGACCGTATCCTTTGAGAATCCGCTGAAATTCACCTGCACATTAATTGATGAGCCGGTGATCCAATTCGGAGCTTGAGACGGTGTCGTGATTACCGGCACTATCGTATCGCGTTCGAGCTTTCCGATTCCCGTTAAAATATTGGAAGAATAGACTATCTTTCCAAGGCTATCCCATGTACAGCGTATGGTCGCCGAAACAGGTCCTTCAATGGTCGGACGGTACAATACTGCAAAATTCTGTCTGTAGTTAACCGGAAATACCTTTCCGACAATAATCGTCTGTGGTGTTGGGTCTCCGGGGTACGCGAATTCCGTCGGCTGCTCTCCAGGATTTGCAGCGATGATATCGATCTGTTTGAGCGTAAGTGGCTGTGTACCGATATTAAGCGCCTGGATGCTATCAACCAATTGCCTGCATTCAAGGAACGTCTCCGGGAACGGATGTCCTGTATTTTGCGGATTGATCTGCGTCGAAGCAATACGGTTCAGGATCTTCATAGTATCCGTGCATTCGGTTTCGCTGGCAATATTGAGAACAACGACAGTATCGGCATAAGCTGTCAAGGCCATCGTAACCTGTACAAGCACGCCCGTCGTGTCATGCGGCGGCAGTATTGTTCCCGGCGCGATTCCTGTCACACTGATGATAGGCGGTGTAACAGGGAAGAATGAATTAATCACGAGCGGAGCGTCGCCAAAGTTTTGCAATGTGAAACTGCGCGTGATCTGCGTGTTCAAAGAGACAAACCCGTAAAAGAGCGAGTCATTATAGCCGGGGATGTTTCCTGCAAATATCACATTCGGAATTGCATGAAGAATGGTGCCGGTGAAATTAATGATCTGATCTTTTTCCGGAGCACCGCTTGCAACAAGATTTGCAAAACGGTCAGCATATTTCTGTGCCGGCGGCAGAGCAAGATTCGGCTTAAAGACGACATCAACCCAGATCGAATCGCCTCCGGCAAGATCGAAGTTTACAAGGGGTAATTTCCCAATTTGGTCGTTGAGAATATAAAAATCCGTAGCATTAACTCCGGTAAACGTGACCGTATTTACATGCGCATCAGGTCCGCCTTTGGCCGCATTATTGAGAAGATATACTCTGTTAACCACAGTATCCTCGCATATAACTGTATCAAGCTGAATAACGCGATCCCAGACGAAACCGGATCTCACGCCTTTACCGATCAGCACTGAATAATCCTTTTTCTGATGGAGATAAGGATCCTGAAGATTCGTCCCCCAATGCTGAACTGTCGAATCGACTTCTTCGGCATGAGGCGTAAAGCAGAACGTCAGCTTTATCTGTGCTCCCGGATTAAGAGTATAAGGAAGTATTGAACTATCCGGGAAGGTGAAGTTCACACCATAATGATCCATAAGCCATTGCTTTGTCAGAACCAGAGGTGCATTTCCGACATTCTTTACGTTTACTTGTGCGCATTTTGTCGAATCGACTAAGACAGAGCCGAAATCATGATCATCTGCTATGATGATGGGCGTTTTCCCGCTTCCGATAAGCGGTATAGGTGCTGTGAAGCAATCGTTGACAAGCTCCAGAGTATCTTTCCGTGTGTTCGTATCATTAGGAGTAAAACATACGGTAAAGACCAATGAATCTCCAACGTTAACAGTCACCGGAAGCACCGGCCCCATCACTTTGAAATTCGTATCGGTAATATCTTTCAGTTTATCCGAAGAGAACGTGAACGGTTTGCCAGAATGAATCAACGTATCAAAATATCGGTGGCCGGTAGTATCACCGTTCTTTCCGATAGTATATATCGTATCATGGGTCAGGACAGTTTTCCCGGTATTATAAAAGACATACCGCGAACAGGAATCCTGATAGAGAGCCACCAGAAGATATTGACCGCTATCGGGTGTTATCTGTACAATAGGCGGAGTATAGTGCAGTCTGAAAATCGTGGCATTGTTATTATCGTCAACAATAAACAATGCTGCGTATGCGCTATCGATCGGGTTCAGCACGGTCACTTTAAAGCAGACACTTGTATCGTCGCCTGTATAATCAAGCTCAGAAGTATTTATTCCGTTGACACTATCAACAAGCGCAGTATTATACGATTCTTCCGGCGGCTGGACAAAATCTCCGTTCGGATCATCAAGAAGGGTTACGCTCTTGATTCCCTGATTGCTCAGTCCGAGAGTCGAATCATATGCACAGACGTTCCAATAGGAACAGAATGTATCGACGACAACACGAATATGTTGTACGCCGCCGCCAAGTTTTATTCCGACGGGCAGNNGCGCGCGGAAGCCAAAATTATAGACCATAAAGGGATGCGGTCCCTTCGCATAGTAACTTCCCGGGGATAACCGGAAACGAACTCCGGTAAGCGGCGCAGGATCGACACCCTGAATATGATTCGGAATATTTTTAAATTGCTGCTCAAGTCCGAGCACGGTTTTGATCGGCCTGATCGTTCCGCCGTTGAAGGAGGCCAGAATGCCTGTGGGTCCGTCGAAATCACCCGGCGGAGCTATAATATTCACGTAATATGCCTGCAGGTTTTCAAATTTATTCGCCGGCACATACCAAAGGAACGACGTTCTCCATCGCGACATCGGAATGACAGTGATCATACTGGGTGCAGGGTAAGGAGGTGCATTGGCAAAATTACGCTCGTCATACATCATCGCGCTGAACTTGATGCCATTCGTCGCCTCAATATCGATCGGGCAAGTGACTAACGTACGCTCAGGGGCCGGAAAAGCCAATCTGGGAGAAGTCATATTGATCGCGCCGGAAATACAGGCATCGAAAAAATCAATTTTTGAAGCCGTACTATCCAATGAGAACATCCTGTAGTCTTCGCCTACGCCATCAAATGTACTTCCGTCAGCAGGCTGAGAGTCTTTCAGCGGAATCATAACATATCCGGTCGTATCCCAAAAGTCATAGGGATACATCTGCTCGATCATAAAATCGCGTCCTTCAAGAAGGCGGTTGGATACTCCGCCGATACTTGCATTTTCATGGCCGGCGATCACAGCAATCGGCTTATTCGATTCGATGATCGAACCCGATATATCAACGTCCGTATTGTCGCCTGAAGATTTTACTAAATAACACTGGCCGCGTCGTAAACTAACAGTATATGCGTTCTCTCTTAAATTTGCGCCTTTGCCGCTATGCATTCCCAGATGGCCGCCCATTGTGGTAGAATTAGGGATGATAGAAACTTGAGTCCCATCGAAGGCAGCGACGATCTCAAAAAAGCCTTCGGAAGTTTCAATACTCTTAGGAGCATACACATAACAAAGAATACCAAGTTCGCCCGGATTATCCTGATAGCTGGCTGCAACATATTTCTTGCCAAGTCCGGCGGTAGTAATAGGAAGATAACTTCCCCCCGAACATGCGCCTGTACTGAAGAACTCGATATTGATCGGCCGCTCCCCGACGATATGACAGGCACAAAATTCCGGGACATCACCCGTATCGTTCATAAGCATAGAAGAGATATCTAAAGGTATCTGAATACCCGTCCTTCCGGGGATAACATAGCGCGCATTTGTCTGCTCCTGCCCCGTCTGTCTGT
>PLXB01000365.1 GCA_003151215.1 Ignavibacteriota bacterium | reverse complement strand
GGATACCATTGCGACATCGAATATTTTATTCCGGCATCATTCATCCATCCGCCGCGGCGGGTGAGGAGAGGGATTTGCACGAAGAAAGGCATGGAAATTATCACACTATCATGCGGTGGTAGTGGTTGATTAAGCACTACCTTCATTATTGTCCCTGTAATTTCAAACTTTGCCGGTATTCCTTGACCAATCTTCTCGCCTATAGATCGTCCATAGTAAATCTGCTTAACTTCGCTAATCCTCTGCTCTCCCCAATCGCTTCTTTTATAATGATCCATTTTCTCTACAAGTCCACGATCATTCAGCGCCTTTGCTCGCTCATACATCATCGAGCCGGGCTGAAATGCATTATAATAAAGATGAAAATAAACTTCGTGCAAGGTATCGGGAGAATTATTCGTATAAACAACACTAAGATGTCCATCAAATGAATGAATGGAATCAATCAAGGTACCACTAATCGTATAAGAAACGTGCTGCTGCCAGTAATCGGATGGCTGAGCTGCGGCTTGAGAAACAAGGAAAAGAAAAAGAGCGATGATTTTTTTCATGCAGGGATCGTATGAGCAAAAAGTTGGAAGGGGAAACAACGGTGTGCTAAATCAAATTCAAAGAGAATGTCATTGTGAGAAGTCCGCCGCGGCGGATTAGTCCGACGAAGCAATCTTAAATCCTGACATTATACTACAATTCAAATTTTTAGATTGCTTCGTCGTCGCTACGCGACTTCCTCGCAATGACACTTTCAAAGAATTCGATAAATTACAATACCTTCTTAATCCTCTCCATTGCCTTCTCGATATTCTCCATCGAATTTGCATAGCTGAAGCGGAGATAGCCTTCGCCGTATTTCCCAAACGATGTGCCGGATAAACAAGCAACATTTGCTTCATAAAGAAGTTTATCGGCAAGGGTACGTGAATCCATACCGGTTTCGGTAATATTCGGAAAGACGTAGAACGCACCGAGTGGTTTGAGGCAATGAAAACCGGGCATAGAGTTAAGAGCGTCAACAATGAGGTCGCGGCGCTTCTTGAATTCTGCAACGACATTATCCACCCAATCCTGCGGACCGCTGAGCGCTTCCATTCCTGCGATCTGCACGAAACTCGTGGCACAGCTTGGAACATTCGTCTGTAATTTTGCGCAAACTGCGGCAAATTCATGCGGCATGATCCCAAAGCCCAAACGCCAGCCCGTCATTGCATATGTTTTCGAAAAGCCATCCAGAATGATCGTCCGTTCACGCATTCCGGGAAGTGCAGCGATCGTATGATTGACAAATCCGTCATAGACTACTCTTCCATAGATCTCGTCTGAAAGAACAATGATATTATTTTTCACGGCAATATCTGCAATTCCCTGCAAATCTTCCATCGTCAGAATTCCGCCTGTTGGATTTTGCGGAGAGTTGATGATGATCATTCGCGTTTTCGGCGAAATGAGCTTTTCGAGATCTTCAATATCAAAACGGAAGCCGTTCTCTTCTTTTAAAACGAGCGGCACCGGGATTCCGCCGGCAAGTTCGATACAGCTTTCATAGATCGGAAAACCGGGATTCGGATAAATCACTTCATNNCACCCGGATCGACTGAGGCCATAATGGCATAAAACATGATAGGCTTTGCGCCGGGACAGACAACCACTTCATTCCAATCGAATTTCATGTTGCGGCGATTGCCCTCAACTTCTGCGATCACTTTGCGGAATTCCGGCAAACCGGGAGCCGGGCCATAATGCGTATACCCATCATCAAGCGCTTTTTTGGCTGCAGCAATAATATTCGGAGCCGTATCGAAATCCGGTTCGCCGATCTCTAAATGGATAATATCTTTTCCCTGCGCCTCGAGTTCGCGGGCTTTGGCAAGAACGACAAACGATGTTTCTGTACCGAGGCGGTGGATGCGGTTGGCAATATGCACAGTATTTTGTAGTTTTGAGTTAGCGATTGATGAATGACGATAGACTGTCGACGATCACACTGCATCCGATAGCGATGAATAATTAAATCCGCTTACCACGAGCATCGGTATCAGCATCGGAATTCCGTCCCAACCATCACGCGGAGCAGTAACGACAGCTTTCGACATATCGGTTACATTTTTCAGCACGGCGATCGGGGACTCGTTCCAACGGAAATTCACGACGCCGTGCTTGATCTCACCATTCTCAACCCAGAAGAGTCCGTCGCGGGTAAGTCCCGTCTTAAGTAACGATTGATTATCGACGTCACGGATATACCAGAAGCTCGTAATGAGCAAACCTTCCGGTTTTGCTGTTGCCATAAAATCTTCCGGCAATTGCGCGCCGCCTTCCATGATCATATTAGATGGACCGGGTACCGCTTTCTTGCCGCTCTTTTGCGCCCAATAGCGGTTGCGTTCAAAATTCATAATTTTGCCGTCCTTCACCCAGTCTATCTGTTCAGTTGCAAGACCGCTTTGGTCATAGATGCCTGCAGATACAAGCGGATGATTCGGATTCGATGAAAGATTTACTTTCTCGTTTAGGAGTTGTTCGCCCATCGCCGTTCCTCCATTTGCACGGCTAAATGCGCTTCTTCCCTCTTCTGCTTCACGCGCACCAAGTGACCATAAGAACTGCTGGATAAGATCGGCGGCCGCACTTGGTTCTAAGATTGTTTTATATACTCCGGGATCCATCTCTTTCGGGCTTGCCCATGCAGCGCATTTATCCGCTGCATGGCCAATTGCTCGATCGGCATCCAACCGCGCGATCGCCTGTGATGCTCTTTTATTCCAACCGCTCGATGAGCCATCTTCATTACGCATCGTCGTAGAAAATGTCGTGCGCGTTTTTTGGTCGTTCACGAAAAGCCCTTTAGAATTCCTGAGCGCAAAACGCGAAACGATCGTCTCTAAAAACCCGGCGGTAACAAATTCTCTTGCTTTTGCTTCTTTGATCGCTTTATCGGCAACTTTCGCCCGCTCACTTGCCGCATAAGCTGTATCGGCGCTTGCTTCATCGAACTGCGCACTCCGCAAATATTTCGGTTTTTCAGATAGCGGCGGCATCAGTTCTTCGTTATCGGGAGCAAGTCCAGCGATCTCTTCGGATCTTTTGACAGCGCGGTTTAATCCATCGTCGGAGAGATCGTTCGTTGAGACCGATCCGGATTTTTTTCCGTTCGCGCTGGTAATATGTACGGTCGTATCCACCGAAGAACCGCTTGTTGTTACCATATTCGCCGCGTATCGGAGATTGGCGGAGTGTGAAGAGTCAATATTGACTTCGCACCATTCAGCTTTCGAAAATCCAACAACTTTCTTGCTCAGAATGTCAAGTTCAAGGGCAGTTAAGATATCTTTATTGATTGCCATGTTTTTCTTTAAAATTTATCTTCGTCATATTCCATCATCCCGCTTTTCGCATTTGCCGATTGGGATTTTGTATTGATAACCTGAATGTTTGAAAATCGCGCCGTAGGGCAGCCATGGCTAAGGGGATTCGATTGCATCGGTTCGCCT
>PLXB01000102.1 GCA_003151215.1 Ignavibacteriota bacterium | reverse complement strand
TCGTTAACTGTGCAAACTTCTTACCAGATAAGAACACCTAAGGCATACTGAAGTTACAAACTCCCGCCTTTTTTCTTCCTTTCGGGAGTTCTTAACCGGAAAACAAACACAACATGCTACTAAAATACGAAAAAGCAGGGATAAGAGTTCGGGGAAAATATGAACTATGAACTATGAATGATGTTTTCATAGCTCATATTTCCTATTTCATATTTTCCCATGTGGCAAACACTTGCTCGCGATCTTGATTCGCTTCTTGATGCATCCGATCATCCGATCACAACGCTTGCGAATTCCGCTGCATTTCTCTACCGTAATATCGAGCGGATTAATTGGGTCGGTTTCTACCTCTATGACGGAGCGAAGCTGTACTTAGGTCCTTTCGGCGGCAAGCCTGCCTGCACCAATATCGAAATAGGCAAAGGTGTCTGCGGCATGGCAGCACAGAAACGCGAAATAATGATCGTCGATGATGTCGATAAATTTCCCGGGCATATTGTCTGCGATCCGGATTCGAAATCGGAAATCGTGCTACCTATTATTTTTCCTGATGGAAAACTTTTCGGCGTGCTTGATCTGGATAGTGCGGAATTGGCGAGGTTTGGAAACGCGGAGAAAGAGTGGTTACAAATACTAAGCGAAATTTTGGTGAGAAAAATCGCTTTGCAGGCAACCATGAAGGCGGACTGACAGTCCGCCCCACAGAATGTACTAAACCTCTTATTGAAGTTTAGGCCGTTGCGTGACGATCGCTTTCGTAGAGTACGGTCTCGGATTCTTCGAGATAGTCATCGGCAAGGCGCTTCAAGAGCTGGAGCTCGTTAAGATCGAGTGAGATATAAATAGGCTCACTCTCGCTTTGAACTTTGGCAGTATGCAGTTTGCGGCTAAGCGCAAGAAGGCGGTCAAGTGTTGCAATCATTATGTGTATATATAGAGGGCAAGATACAAGAATGACAGTACGGAATGCTCCCATTTGACTCCTTTCGGAGCGTGCTCCCAAAATTAAATTCTTCAGGTGCAGAGCATTTCAATACAAATATACACAAAATATCTTTCAAATCCAAACGTTTTGGAAGAAAATCTTTATTTTTTTGATTTTTTTTTAATTTTGTGACTATTGTGCTCCCAAATTAGGGAGCACGATCGAAAATTTCGAATCTTTCAGGAGCCTGATATCATGCTCCCGACGCTCTGCTTCTTCCAAACTTACAAGGTCATACCTTTGAATTTCAGTAAAATCCTTATTATAAGAAGAAAGATCGCGTTTGTTGATAACGTGTTCATATCTGCCATTTTCACCGCAGAGGATACTTCTGATCCTCCCCTTTTCGTTAAACCGTTCACTTACAATACGATAGAGGTTCTTTTGATCAAACATTTTGCTAAGGGTTAGCTCATCCTTTCGAAGAATGATATATGAATATTTTAGGGAAAGCCGAAGTGTTCCAACGATGTCATCGATCGCTTCAATAAATTTTGGCCGCATCCAGGCCACATCGGTATGACACCAGTCATCATCTTTAATAAGTGCAGGGCAGTCGGCTTGCCGTGTGCATGGAGAATAAATAGTTGCTCCTAAAGTAACTGCCATATCTCGAAAACGAAGTAATCGGCGCGACTCAAGACGAGTTGCCGGTTCGATTATGATTATTGCACCATTTGCATCAAGCAAAGACATCACTGATTCATGAATCGCCTGATCATTGGCTTCATCCAATTCATTGAGTACGTTCATCATTAAGATTAAATGAAACGGAGCCTGTTTTTTTATTGCCTCCGGAATCTCATTCGGCTTCCAAAGATTAAATTTAGCAAAAGATAATTTCGGCATAACACCTGAAAGGCGCGGGATAAAATGCCGGGAAAAATCTTCCGCTTCGAAGAGATTCTCTCCAAGGGAATCGGTAAGCATAATCTCCGGTCTGCAATTCTTTTTTTCCTTAAGAAAATACGTCAGCGCTCCCCATGCAGCAGCACCAATACCAGTTCCAAGATCGAGAACGCGAAGAGAAGACGAATGTTCAAAAAAATGTGAATGGGATATTTCGCGAAGCGGTTGAACGATCTTTAGAAGATTCGTCGTCATATAATAGAGTGCATATGCCTCGCGTATCTTTTTCTGTTTGAGATAACCTGAGGCAAGGAATGTATCCCTATGTGTTGTCAAGCCTTCCGTAATTTGCGAAACGATTTCCGCTTTCTGAGCGATATATTCCTTCCCTGAGCGTGTTGAAAGGCTTGCGGGGCTAAGGTCGAATCGGAGCCACTCGCCAAGAGCAGTTGTATATTCGTCCGGCATCTCAAATGCATTCCGTATCATTTTTATTTATTTGTGAGAGAAGAGAACACCTTAAAGCCTTTAAAAATACGAAGCAAAGGAAAGATTTTTTTTTCATTTGCATGGAAGCTGGCACTTCTCATAGTGCTCGTTCCTGTGATTCAGGTTCTTGCGCTTCGCTTTATCAATCCACCTATAACAGCAATGATGTTCTTTCGTGGCATTGATCATCTTATCGCCGGTGAAGGAATCGGATGTTCACATACAAATCTGAGTTGGAGTGAAATGCCGGATAACTTTATTCAGGCAGTCGTTGCTGCGGAGGACCAGAGATTTTATGAACATCACGGATTCGATATGACAGAGATCGAAAATGCTCAAAAGGAACATGAGCGTCATCCCACACGTCCGATGCGTGGAGCATCAACGATCAGCCAGCAAGTTGCAAAGAATCTTTTCCTTCCTCCATGGCACAGTTTTATTCGCAAAGGCATCGAAGCGTATTATACTGTCCTGATTGAATTTTTTTGGAGCAAGCAGCGTATCCTGCAGATGTATGCAAATATTGTCGAACTTGCACCGAACGTCTACGGTATAGAGGCAGGTGCCGAATACCACTTTCATAAACCCGCGAAGATGCTGAGTCCATTTGAAGCAGCTCTGCTTGCTTCGGTGCTTCCGAATCCGGTGCGCTGGAGCGCCTCGAGACCCTCGCCTTACATCCAAAGAAGATCTGCCCGTATCCTCAACCAAATGCGTGGCATTCCCATGGATGTTGAAGATGACGGAGAGCCTGACTAAGGAGTTTATGAATTCTTATAAAACAAGGTATAAAATCATTGCTTATCCACTACTTATCAAGTTTTACGGCAATATTTACGACTATAATAAAGGACAGCTTTTTGTAACATTTTCATGCCGAATATTTGTGGAAACTTGTGAAAACTGCAAAAAAACACAAACTCAGTTAATAATCCGGTAACGATGAACAACTTACTAACATGTTAGTTTATATTGGCGTAATGATGCACAAAGTTATCCACGCAGCTGTGCATAATTAATTTTAGAGTTCCCAAACCTTAATTTATTGGTTTTTTATATGTGGAAAACCTTTACTTTATAATGATTATAAAGGAGATAGTGAACTCGACTCTGTTGGAAATCCATTAGAATGCGTTCTTCAGATATGGGGCTTATCCATCTGTTTGAAAAATTATTGTTGAGAAAAAAAATGAGAGTTGAATAAATATTCCCATTATTCGAAGAAATTTCCTCTCTGAATTCTGAATTCTGAACTTCTTTTCCCAATTTCCGATGACTTATTTATGAAATTTTGACTCGTCACTCCGTGTTTAAGTCCGCCCATAAATACTACTATCCGTCAGAAAAAATACGATGAAAATAATTGTCTGCGTCAGTCATGTGCCTGATACAACCACGAAGATCAATCTTACTGCCGATGGAAAAAATATCGATCCTTCAGGAGTAAAATTCATTCTCAATCCGTATGACGAATTCGCCGTCGAAGAAGCATTGAAGCTCAAAGAAAAAAATGGCGGAGAAGTAATTGCACTATCGGTTGGCTCCGATTCGGCAAAAGAGGCTATCCGCCAAGCATTAGCAATGGGAGCAGATAGAGGAATATTAATCAAAGGTGAGAAGACCGATTCATTCAGCGTCGCAGAGATGCTCTCCCAGACGATCAAAGCACAGGGCCCGGATCTGATCCTCATGGGAAAACAATCGATAGATTTTGACGGAATGGAAATGGCGCCGATGCTTTCGGAGTTGCTCGATCTTCCGGCAGCAAC
>PLXB01000225.1 GCA_003151215.1 Ignavibacteriota bacterium | reverse complement strand
CATTTATTGCTCTTCTCTCATCAAGTGGATGGTCTCAACCGTATCTTCTTGGCAATATCGGCGTTACCTCTGTACCACAAGATTCGGATTCCATATGCCTGATAACACCCTATTTGGGTACTTTTGATATGGACGGGCTATATCAGAATCAGACCGCGTATGATTTTAGATTCTATGATCGAGAGGGTAATCCTCTAATCCTTTCAAATATCCTGAAACAAAAGAAACCGGTTCTGCTAATTAGCGGAAGTTATACTTGCCCGGCATTTCGGTTCCGTATCCCGGTAATCAATCAGTTAATGAGATTATACGGAGATAAAATAAATGTCTATGTCGTCTATACTTTTGAAGCGCATCCATTTAATGATGAACAGCCCTATGGGGATTATCCCGATGCCGATAGCACCAATCAACAGGAGAGAATTCTCTATAGGCAGCCGAGGACATATGGGGAACGCAAATCTGTTGCGGATAGTATGATGAAGTCAATGGAAATCGATGTGCCAATTATCTTTGATGGTCCATGCAATGAATGGAGCTCACATTTCGGACCGGCGTCAAATAATGCCTACCTAATAGATACTAACGGAATTATAGCCATTAAGCAACCCTGGTTCGATCAGTCACCGGATGATATCATGGTAGATGTAAGAAATTTGTTGCAAAAAAACTCAAAAGACATATCAATAGCCGATTCGGGTATTTTTTCTTTTCATGCGAATAGCGTTACTATGACTGGTACTCCCGGAGAGACAATCCAGATCGGCGGTAGTTTAGTGAATGAAACAAATCACGATGCAATCGTTAACGTTGCACGAATTCTGAGCAATATGCCGTCGGACTGGGAGATCTCCCTTTGCTCCTTTGTTTGTTCGAGCACCTACATCGACTCTGCATCTGTCCGAGTCCTTCCACATTCTTCTCAGGAGATCAAGGTCTATTTTTATACCGGAAAAAATGCTGACCACGGAAGTATGGCATTACACTTCTGGAATGCAAACATTCAAAGCAACGAGGAAACTGTTGATTTCCAGGTTACCACAATGCCTCCATTAGCGGTTAACGCTGAGAATGCACATCCTTTCTTAGAAGTACAACTTCTTCCGAACCCTGTTCAAAAAATACTGAAGATCGTAGCTTCTGTTCCTTATACACGGGTTCGAATGATTGACGAACTTGGCAGGATAGTTCTTCAAACCGGCCAATCAGATCTCTATGACATTTCCTCTTTCCCAATGGGTACATATTATGTACAATTATTTTCCGAAGATCATCATATGGTCGGGTCGGCAAAATTCCTTAAGGAATAGATCATTTGCTCAATAATAGCCTGGTATTCCTCCGCCAGACATTGACTAAATAAGACCTCTCATGGGAATATCCGAATCCCGGAACACTTTCTTCGTTTCTTTCGTATAGCAGGTATCTCATTTATATGGGATACCATATATATGATAAAATTATCCCCAAATAACCTCACAACAGAATCGCGGAAGATCATTAATGATATCCGCAGACTGGTGCAATCGATAAGGCTGGCATCGGGCGAATCGGAGAAGCGCGTCGGGTTAAGCGCTGCCCAGCTTTTTGTTTTGCATAAACTTGGTGAAGAAAATGAACTTTCGATCAACGATCTTGCCCAGCGGACGCTGACACATCAAAGTTCAGTATCTGTTATCGTGCAAAAACTTGTTTATCAGGGACTTGTCATGCGAAGCAAGTCAGAAGAAGATGCGCGCCAGTTACAAATAAGCCTTACCCGCAAAGGAAGAGCATTACTCAAAAAGGCTCCTCATGCCGTTCAGGATATATTGATCGCTGCGCTAAAAAAGATGCCGCCAAAGTCGAGAAAAGAGTTTGCCCGCACACTTTCGCAATTCCTGGATAAGGCAGGAATTTCCGGAAAAGCTGCATCGCTGCTTTTTGATGACAGTACTTCAAAAAAGAAAAGAAAAAAATAATTGCAGGAATATAATCATGAAATAGAGCGGTCATCAACGACTGCCGGTTTGCCTGTTGCACCGGGATTAGGCGATACACTCGATGCGGGAAATTTTCCGCACGAACGCGCAAGGATCGATAAGCGCGTCGTCATGATCTCGCTCAGTTCGATGGCGCTTGCCGTTGCTGCAGTATTTATTGCACAGGCGCTGACACGCCTGATCGCGCTGGTAACCAATATTTCCTTCTTTGGAACATTTTCTTTTGCGATTACTTCTCCCGCCACAAATACGCTTGGCTTATTTGTTCTTGTCGTTCCTGTTATCGNNGATTGTCGGACTCATGGCGAGGTATGGATCAAAAGGAATTCGCGGACACGGAATACCTGAAGCAATGGAGCAGGTGCTTCTTAATGAAAGCAAGATCCCGCCGCTTATGACGTTCCTGAAACCGATTTCGGCAGCAATTGCAATTGGTACCGGCGGACCCTTCGGAGCCGAAGGTCCTATCATTGCTACAGGCGGAGCGCTCGGTTCTTTTCTCGGGCAGATATTTCCGGTCACACCGGCGGAAAGAAAAATTTTACTCACTGCAGGAGCGGCAGCAGGAATGGCAGCGATCTTCGGCACACCGGTATCGGCTGTCCTTCTTTCTATAGAACTTCTACTCTTCGAATTCAAAGCGCGCTCGATCATTCCGATCGCATTAGCTGCTGCAACAGCAGCAGGAGTGCGAATGGTCTTCGAAGGATCGGCTCCTGTTTTTGCCATGACGAATCTTTCGCAGCCATCGGGTACTGCGCTTTCCATTTATATTCTCATCGGTGCTATCGTCGGGGTCTTTTCGATCTTTGTAACGAAAGCAGTCTATGCCATCGAAGATCTCTTCGAAAAACTTCCGATCCATTGGATGTGGTGGCCGGNNAATTTATTTCCTGGTGCATTTCTTTAGGAAGCGGAACATCGGGCGGGACCATGGCTCCGTTATTCACTATCGGAGGAGGACTTGGGACGGTTTTTGGCGCATTAGCTATTTGGATTTTACCTGCTGCCGGCATTGACTTGCGTATTGCTGCGCTCGTAGGTATGGCCGCTCTATTTGCAGGAGCGACACGCGCACTTTTAACTTCCGTCGTCATGGCATTCGAAACAACTTTACA
>PLXB01000308.1 GCA_003151215.1 Ignavibacteriota bacterium | reverse complement strand
TATTTCATCAATGAATGCCATAGATTGTCGTCGGTTAATAAATAATGGTTAATAAACTAGGCCTGTAATGCGAGTTCTGCGAGCTTGAGCGCGCCTTCCTTTGAATGAGTAACTGCGAGTTGGCGACCGTTGTGGCAAAAAATCGCATCAGGAACGCCACTTGCGCTCGCCATTTCTTCATTAAGCTTTCCTGCCCACGCTTCCGGCAGATACATCCGGCGCTCAAACGATCCTTGATTCTTGAACACGCCTTCAACTTTCCAGCCTCCGCTTGAAGGCTGCACGATGACCAAAAGCGGTTCCGGATATTTCAAAAGCAATTCTTCCCATGGATATCTTTCCGGCAATATTAAAACTCGCTTATCCGAAGCATTTTTATAAATTTCTTCAACCGCATTTTCAGCTTCGAGCAGATCTTTTGCCTTTACTATTTCACGCTCTAGAATTTCCTTTGCCCAGCCGGAAAGCTTCATAAAGGATTCGGTGGCGAGCTTCGGCTCTTCCTTCCACGTCGGCATGAACGCTGAAAAAGCATTCTGGATAAGATACGGAAGCGGACGGTTTGAAATGGCGGTAAAAGTTTCCATGCCGTTGTCTCCAGCATCGATTGTTTCAACAAGATTTTTTTCAACTATAGCGGCCACTTCTTTTGATCCGGATATCGCTTCGCCATACGACTTCCAAATTAGTCCGAGAGACGAATAGAAGATCCCGTTCTCGCGAGCGCCCGCCCGCCCTTGTTGATGATGGTCGAAACGATTTGTTTCGGAATCATACTCCCCCCCTACGTCAAAAACGAAATCTCCCGTCGCAATGACATCAAGATCTCGCGTACGGATAATTTCATACGCTTCACCTTGCGCATCAAGGAGTATCTGCAGTGCCGCGCACGCAAAAATATCGTCGGCATGAAATCTGCCGTTATGAGTGATGAGAGTTTTTTTTGACTGTGCCATATATATTATTCAGACTCTATAAATTCAATAATAAATCCCATTATGCGCTCTATGAGTAAAAATCCGATAATTCCGATAAGAAGATAGAGTGCGACCTTCTTGATATCGTGGGAAAATTCAAAGGCAGTCTGGCTGAAGAAATATCCGATTGAAAACATCAAGGTGATCCATGCGACAGACGATACGGCTTCTGCGGTGAGATATGTGCGCCACTTTGAGCCGATGTATCCTGAAAAGATGATGGTGAAGTGATTCAGCCCGTAAACGAATTTTGAAAAGAAAAGCGACCAGAACGGACGTTCGCGGAAATGAGGGAAAACCATCAGCACGCGTTTCTCGATGAAATCAAAAATTTTATTCTTTGGAATATACTTTTTAATTGCCTTTCCGATGCCGTACCCTAGCAGCGTCTTAATGATTGCTCCCAAGACTGCGAGCGAGAGCGCCACTTCTATCGGAATAATCCGCGTATTTGCAAAAATTCCCAAAATTATCACCGCGACCTCACCTTCAATAATGACAGCAGCAAGCAATATCGTATAGGAAAGCAAAATATGCTGGCTGATATAATGAGTGATGAGTTGCAGGAGTCCCATAGAATTTAGATCATCTTGTTCGCTATCCAGTTAATCACAGAAACTATGATCGAACCGTAGAGTGCTGCTTGAAAACCATTCACATGAAATCCGGTAACGATATATGCCACTCCCCAGAAAAACAAAGCGTTGAGAACGAGGGAGAAGATGCCGAGCGTGAGAATATTTATCGGAAGCGTCAGAATCCCGACAATCGGCTTGATGATAGTGTTAATGAACGCCAAAACTG
Organism: Ignavibacteriota bacterium; assembly: GCA_003151215.1. Next base: position 813 of record PLXB01000308.1, on the reverse strand, counting down.
CAGCCACGATAACCGCCGTCATAAATGTATCGACGTGTATTCCTGGAACAAAATATTGCGAAGCAATGACAGCAATAGTGAGTACGAGCCAATGTACGATAATAAACATATCTACAATATTATGCGAATAAACTATCAACGACCTCTTTAACCACCATTCCGTCTGCCTTGCCGGCAAGATCTTTTATCAGCATGCCCACCAACTTGCCTGCGCCAGATTTATCAGTGACACCGAGCGCGGCTTTCTTTGCCTCCGCAATCGGACGAATCTCTTCAGCGGACATCAATTTCGGTAAATATTTTTCAAGTATCACAAGCTGTGCTGTATCTTCGTCAGCTAAGTCTTGCCTATTAGCCGCTAAAAACTGACTGATCGCATCTTTACGCTGCTTTGCCGTTCGGCTGATAACTTTGAGTGCTTCCTCGTCGGTAAGCGTGTCTTGCGGTGTACGATTGGTCGCCACAAGCTCATTCGTAAATGCCGTGACCAGCCCGCGGACAACATTCAAGCGAACAGTGTCTTTGGCCATCATGGCTTCCTTGATTTCTCCTTTAATCTGTTGTTGTAAGCTCATATGCCCTAGAGTATAGCAAAAAATATGTTAAAATTGAAGCATGTATACACTAATTTTTCTCGACACTGAAACAACGGGCATATCCGAAGACGATCGCCTGTGCCAGCTGGCTTACAAGACCAAGGACGAAGCATACTGTGAACTCTTCAAGCCGCCAATCAAAATCCCTCCCGAGGCTTCAGCCGTCACCCATATAACGAACAAAATGGTTGCGGACAAGGACACATTCCGCGAATTA
>PLXB01000363.1 GCA_003151215.1 Ignavibacteriota bacterium | reverse complement strand
GACGACGCCATCCGCGCGACGATCGAGCTCATGCAAGCTCCTGCGGAAAAAGTAAAATCACGCATGTCATACAATCTCTCCGCCATGAGCTTCTCGCCGAAAGAAATCGCCGAGGAAGTCAAAAAACATATTCCTGAATTTGAAATTTCATATAGTCCCGACCATCGCCAAGCGATCGCCGACGGTTGGCCACAGAGCATCGATGACTCAACCGCGCGCGCAGATTGGGGATGGAAAAATGAATACGACCTTTCTAAGATGACCGACGTTATGCTCACGAATCTGCAAGAAAAATTATCTGGTTAAATTACAGCAACATGTACACCAAAAAATTTATACAATCACTAGACGGAGAATTTGAAGCCCTAAAAACAGCAGGCAAATTGAAGACCGAACGTGCCATTGAAGGCGCTCAAGGAACACATGTAACAGTCGCCGGTCGCGACATTATTATGTTCGCCTCAAATAATTATCTCGGACTCGCAAATAATCCTCTACTCATCAAAGCCGCCGAAGAAGGCATGAAGAAATTCGGCTTCGGTACGGCTTCGGTACGATTTCTTTCGGGAACACAGACTATTCACCGAGAACTCGAACAAAAAATCGCGAACTTCATCGGAACTGAAGATGCGATACTTTTTTCTACGAATTTTATGGCGAATCTCGGATTCTTTGCAACAATCGTAAACGAATCGCTCGGTGAAACTGAAAGTTATAAAGACGTAATTTACAGCGACGCGAGCAACCATGCTTCGATCATTGATGCATTCAAGCTTTGTAAGAAAGAACTTTTGGATAAGAGAATTTATCCGGCAGGAGACATCGCAACACTTGAAAAATTTTTAGAAGAGGATAAAGATAAGAAATATCGGAACAAGATGATCGTTACTGATGGCATCTTCAGTATGGAAGGCACCGCGGCGAATCTGCCGAAACTTGTAGAACTTGCGGAAAAATATGATGCGCTTCTTTTTGTTGATGATGCTCACGGTATCGGCGTGATGGGAAGTCACGGACGCGGAACCCCAGAAGCCCAGGATGTGCTCGGTAAAATCGACGTCATCAGCGGAACATTTGGCAAAGCGCTCGGTGGCGCCATCGGCGGATACGTCGGAGGCAAAAAAATTCTTGTGGACTTCTTGCGTCAGAAATCTCGCACATATACATTCTCGAACGCGATTCCGGCCAGCATCGCCATGGCGGCAATTAAGAGCATAGAAATGCTTGAGGCTGATCAGACTCCAGTAAAAAAAGTTCAGGAAAATGCAGCATATTTCAAATCAAAACTGACAGAAAATAATCTACCAACTCTCTCCGGCAACCACGCAATCGTGCCTCTAATGATCGGAGACGCTGCAAAAGCTACAGCATTAAGCAAAGCACTCTTCGAAGAAGGCATCTACGCAGTCGCACTCGCGTTTCCGGTTGTTCCTGAAGGCGAAGCTCGTATACGTTTTCAAGTTTCAGCGCTCCATACAAAAGAAGATATTGATATTACGATCGAGAAAATCAAAAAGCTATATCAAAAATAAATAAAAAACAGCCCGATCGGGCTGTTTTTTATTTCTGGGAATTATTCAACCGTCACACTCTTCGCCAAGTTTCTCGGCTTATCAACATCTGCTCCACGAATGATCGCTGTATGGTATGCAAGAAGTTGTAGAGGGAGAACTGAAAGTATTGGCATCCACTCATCGGGAACATTCGGAATTTCAATAAAATGATCAAAAGCTTGGCGTGAAAGTTCGTCGCCTTCGCGGATGATTCCGATGACCGTTGCGCCGCGGGCTTTGGTTTCTTGAACATTGGATAAAACTTTTTCTCGCATCGATTCGCTCGTCGCGACAAAGATAACCGGAAAATCTTTTTCTAATAGAGCGATCGGACCATGCTTCATTTCAGCTGCGGGATATCCTTCGGAATGAATATATGAGATTTCCTTCAACTTCAGCGCGCCTTCGAGAGCGACAGGGAAAAGATTTCCTCGGCCGAGGAAAAGTGCGCTTTCTTTGTCCTTAAGCGTCGCGGCTATTTTTTTTATTTTAGCTTCCTGTGCAAGCACTTTGTCGACATGTTCTCCGACATTCGAAAGAGCATCGACTAATTTATTGTATTCATGCGTGCTCAAAGTCTGTCGATCCTGAGCAATAAGGAGTGAAAGAAGCGAAAGCATGACAACTTGTCCGGTAAAAGCTTTGGTTGAAGCAACACCAATTTCAGGTCCGACGTGAATATATGAGCCGGCATCGGTCGTGCGAGGAATAGATGAGCCGACGACATTACAGATGCCATATGTCATGGCACCTTTTTCTTTTGCGAGTTCGAGCGCTGCGAGCGTATCTGCAGTTTCACCAGACTGTGAGATAGCTATAACGATGTCATTCGGACCAACAACAGGATTCCGGTAACGAAATTCTGAAGCGTATTCGACTTCGACTGGAATTCGAGCGAGAGATTCGATCAGATATTCTCCGACAAGTCCTGCTATCCATGAAGTACCGCATGCAGTGATGATAATTCTCTGTGCGTTCTTAAATTGTTCTGCCATTTCTTCGACACCACGCAAATGCACACTCCGATCTGGGAGGATATGTCCGCGAAGAGCATCGCGGATAGTATGTGCCTGCTCGAATATTTCTTTCTGCATGTAGTGATCGTACGATCCTTTTTCAAGCGTTTCTGCTTCCATGGTGAGTTCTTGAATAAACGGAGTATGTGGCACACCATCGATCGTCTTTATAGAAAACTCGCCGTTTCGTTTAACCACAGCAATCTGGTTGTCATCGAGATAAATAACACTCTTTGTATATGGAATGATCGGTGACGCATCTGATGCGATGAAAAATTCCTGTTCACCGATACCGATAACGAGAGGACTACCTTTTCGCGCAGCGATGAGAGTATCTTCATCGTGTTCGTCCATGACGACAATCGCGTACGCTCCGACGACTTGCGAAAGAGCGCCGGCAACCGCATCGGCAAGCGTTAGTTTGTCTTTCTCTCTGATCGTCTCGATCAAGTGTGCTAAAACTTCAGTGTCAGTGTCACTTTTGAATGTGTGTCCTTCCTTGATCAGAGCATTCTTGAGTGGCATGTAATTTTCAATGATACCGTTATGAATGAGAGCAAGTGATCCTTTTTCTGAAAGATGCGGATGAGCATTACGATCTTCGGGCGCTCCATGGGTCGCCCAACGAGTATGGCCGATGCCGATAGTGCCTTTCGGATCATGTTCTTTTGCAAACTTATAAAGTTCGGCGACTTTGCCTTTTTTCTTGAAGACTTTGAGCTTATGCTTGTCGCCTGAAACCGGCTCTGAAAGAAGAGCCACACCGGCACTATCATAACCTCTATATTCAAGCTGTTCGAGTCCTTTTATAAGGATCGGGAAGGCGTCGCGTTTTCCAATGTAACCAATAATTCCACACATATGATTTAACTATTTATTGAAGAGTAATACAGGCAAGTATAGCACTCCTTAAGAGAGTCAAAAAGAAATCTTGGCAGCGAAAATGTAGTACAATAATCCCATGCGAGAAACCATAAAAAAACACAAAACACAGTACGACTCAAAAAACGTTTTCGACTCAATCCTGAAATTCGGAGATCAGTGCACAGATGCGTACGAAGCTGCTTCAAAAATCCATCTGCCGAAGGAATATGAGCAAGTGGAAAATATAGTTTTGCTCGGCATGGGTGGATCAGCTCTCGGAGGACATATCATACAATCGCAAAGCATCGTGAAAAAGCCGTTTGAAGTTTCAAGTGCGTATCATTTGCCCGAATATGTAAATGAAAAAACGCTTATCATCGCGACAAGTTATTCTGGTAACACAGAAGAGACTGTAACTGCGACAAAAGAAGCAATCTTACGGGGCGCAAAAATAATCGGCATCACTACAGGCGGAGAGTTGCTCGCGCTGATGCAAAAAAACAATTTCCCCGTTTATCACATCGATACGAAAAATAATCCATGTAATCAGCCACGTTTCGGTGTCGGATATATGTTGTGGGGAACACTCATCATGCTTTCAAAACTTTCGCTTATCGACAATGATTTGAAATCAGACTTCAAAGAATCAATCACTGCAATCACTCATAGCATGGAGACGATGGGGAACTTGGATAATTTGGAGTTCGAATATCTTTGGGAAAATTTAAAAGGAAGAATTCCGCTCATTTTGGGCGCGGAACATTTATCTGAAACAGGACACTTTATTCAAAATCAAATAAATGAAACGGCAAAAACTTTCGCGGTTTATTATGAGATTCCCGAGATTCATCATCATCTTCTCGAAGGACTGAAGCACCCGCTTAATCTGAAAGAAAAGATAATTTTTCTTTTGCTCCGCTCAGACATGTATTCAGACAAGATAGACAAGAGAATGAGGATTACTGAAGAAATACTAAAAACTCGCGAAATTCCTGCGATCACTTTCAAGGCGGAATCTACGTCGGAAATCGCCCAAGTGTGCGAGACGCTGGCATATGGAGCATTCATAAGCTATTACTGCGCACTTCTAAACGAGCTTGATCCGAGTGATATTCCATGGGTCAATTATCTCAAAGAGCAATTGAAAAATTAGTGCATAAAAAAATTCAGACCTCCTCAATTGAGAAAGGTCTGTTGGTTTTTAGCGGTTTTTAAAAAGTTTCATTTTCAATTACTTTAATTCAGGAACCAAAATACCTTTTGCATTCGCATCTTGTATAATTTGATGAACATCGTCTTTGTTTAGATGATATACAAAAATATTACTTTGCAGTTTTTGCAAGATGTGGGAATGCATATGTTCCATCATTCTGGTTTCAATTTCTTCAGGCATCAGTGTTTGAGTACTGAGCAGACCTTTTACGAAAGCGTGTAGATACCATATTGATATGTATCCAATACGTTTTTCGTCTTCAAGAAAACCACTGCGTTTTGACGCGGCTTCAAGAAGAAGGTAGAAAAAGGGAAATTCATCTTTTGGGGGTAAAAAGTTATGTTTAGTCATGTCAGCAATTTTTTTAAGAAACGGTTTAACAAATATAGGTCACACTTTACTCTCGAGACCACGAGCTGTCAAATTTGGCAAAATATGCTAAAGTAATTTCGTTACTAATTTAATCGAGCCCTCAGACAGGTAGTAGTGAAACAATGGTTTCAATACTAAAGTCTGGGGACTCACAATATAATATATGCATAGCAAAGAGTATTCACTCGTTGTCGGCGGCAAGACTATGACCGCAATCTTCTCTGATCTCGCTGATCAGGCGAACGGTTCCGTCATACTGAAATGCCAAGATACAGTCGTTTTGGCGACAGCCGTCATTTCAAAGGACGGCAAGGATAACCGCGGATTCTTCAATCTGACGGTTGAGTATATGGAGAAAAATTACGCCGCTGGTTTAATTCTCGGCGGACAGTACAACAAACGCGAAGGTCGTCCCTCAGATGAAGCTGTTCTTTCGGCCCGCATCATCGACCGAACAATCCGACCATTGTTCGCACACCATATAAAGAACGCTGTTCAGGTTATCGTCACTGTCCTCTCATTAGGACAAGCTNNGCCATGGGCAGGACCCATCGGTGCTGCGCATGTCGGCCGCGTGAAGGAAACGAAAGATGTCGTTTACGATCCATTCGTCGCAAATACTGGTGAAACACATTACGAACTCGATCTCACTGTCTGCGGAAAAAATGGCGAAGTCGTCATGATCGAAGCGATGGCATACGAAGACAAGGAAGAAGACGTCGGCAGCTATATTGATTTCGCCATGAAACATATCGTCGAGATTGAAAATTGGCAGAAGCAAATCATTTCTGAAATGGGAAAGCCAAAGAAAGAATTCCCAAAGCCAGAAATGCCACAGGAAGTAAAAGATCTTTTTGCTGAGACCGTCGGTAAAAAGACAGATGCAATATTCATTAAAGAAGGTGACGATCCGAAATTGGGCAAGAGAAACTTCATCGAACTTGAAAATGAATGGCTCACGATCATAGGAGAGAAGTTTGCCGAACAACCAGAATTCGCGAGTATGGGCAAGGATTACCTCGAACATGCGCTCGACAGTCTTGTTCACGAAAAAGCTCTCATAGAAAACCGACGCGCTGACGGACGAAAATTCGATCAAGTTCGCACTCTCTACGGACAAGTCGGAGGCATTTCTCCGGTGTTACACGGTACGGGAATCTTTTATCGCGGTGAAACTCATGTACTTTCAGTTCTCACATTGGGCGGACCAGAAACTGCGCAGCTTCTCGACGGAATGGAAATCCGAGGAACAAAACGCTTCACTCATCATTACAATTTCCCTCCATATTCTGCCGGTGAAACAGGACGCGTTGGCGGAATGAATCGCCGTGAAATGGGACATGGAATGCTCGCTGAAAAAGCTCTCGTTCCAGTAATTCCTTCCAAGATGACATTCCCCTACACAATTCGTGTCGTATCTGAATCAACTGCTTCGAACGGTTCAACTTCACAAGCTTCGATTTGCGCATCATCACTCGCGCTCATGGACGGTGGCGTGCCAATCACTCGACCAGTTGCAGGTATCGCAATGGGACTTATTCTCGACGAGAAAAATAACTCAAACTACAAAATCTTGACCGACATCCAAGGACCAGAAGATCACTACGGAGATATGGACTTCAAAGTTGCCGGCA
>PLXB01000224.1 GCA_003151215.1 Ignavibacteriota bacterium | reverse complement strand
AAAAAAATGTTTCATAGACAATTATAATGAATTAAAATAAACTTTGAAGTACAAAATATACTTCTATACAATTACAATCAATAAAACTCAAAAAGTTTTTTCTTTAGAATTTCAATGCAATGAGGGGGATAGAAATCATCAATATAATAACTTCTGAAACCAGAATTTGTTATATCGAAACGGCGACTTAGTCGGAGGTTTCGCGGAAGCGGTACTCAAGTTTTCCCGCTTGGAACTCCTTCAAAGCTTCGAGAGTGGGTTTGCCTCTTTTTTCGATCTCNNTTGAAATTCTTTTAAAGCTTCTAATGTGGGTTTGCCGCGTTTTTCGATCTCCATCGAGATGCGCATCTGGTCGAAATTCGTTGTTTCAAATTCATCGTCTTCTTCTTCCATCGGGACTAAGGTGGAAATACGCGCCATATACTCAGTCTTAATTTCGTCATTGATCTGGCGAGCGCGTTTGGCAGTGATGGCAATCGCCTGATACAGCGTTTCGCCCTGAATCGTCATTTTTTCGAGATCTACCGGTATAATACCCATTGTGTTTTTTTCTTATAAATTTGGGAAAGGTGTAACATTATTATCCGACGAGAGGTTCAATAATCTCTCTTAAACCTTAATACAACTTGTCGAAGCTTTTTGCAACCCCTTTATATTTCAACAACATAATATTTCGCGCACAATTTTCACCTTTGTAAAGAGTCTGCAAAAGCGGACTCTTTAATAATAAATTAGTTCTGTATTTCAGCGTAAAATATACGGAATTTCCGATCGTGTGTCAAGGTGCCCATCGAAGAAAAAAGGTGCCTCTTTGATGAGTAATTTTTCATCTAAGGGCTCATCACGTAGGGCTGATCATACTGAGTTTGATCGTGCATGACGCGCTGGAAAAGATCATAGTCAATTGGCGCAAGTATATTCAGAGGTGGAGCTTGTTGGTGGACTACCAAATCATTAAGATAACTCCATGCGTGGAAATTACGATAATTCATTTCGCTTGCAACTGTCCAGGATTTCAGCGAATTGTTGATTTCATGATTTTTAAGAAGATTGATCGCAGAATCCAATTGTACATCTGCTGCACCGGATAATAACCGCTGCCCTACCCAATCGCGAATGCGAAGCAGGCGAACGAAGATAGGAATCTTCTGAAAGTTGCGGACCCGTACATCGACTAGAGGAGCAAGAGTTAAATTGCCAGACCCATCAGGTTGATACATTGTGTCGATGCGGAGAATGTGCTTTTGGATTTTGTAGTTGTGGTTAATTGGCATTAAAGTTGACCAATGGGATAAATTCTCTGCCCCAACTGACCTCATACCTATTTGCGTATTCGCAATGGAGTCGCTCCTATAAGAAGTTTTTGTAATTGTATCTGCAAGATAGAATGAGAAAGCGGCATCAGAGGATTTTTTTACCCAATATTCGACAGAATATAACGCAGCCGTATTGCCTGTACTCGTCCATTCAGTAGCTCTGTATGGAGTAGTAGTATCGAAAAAAAAAACAAAGTCATAGGAAAATGTACCAGTATGATTAGGATTATTTCCGGAATATGGATCTGATATTGCTAAGTTCGGTGGATAGTTAACATCATTTGGGCTGAACCGAAGCACATACCCTAATGCCGCTGTATCTCCATCGATTTCCCATTCAGGTGAACCAGAAGCAGGGAAACCGGATTTATTACCCCATCCATATATATAATCGCTCGTACTACCGCTCGTACCGGGCATGAAAACACGGATGTCTTTTCCGAAGGCAGCCGTCCAAAATATGCTATTCTGATCTCCCGTTATTATGGTCGTGTCCGGATTCTTATAGAACGGATCGCGCACATGAACTGCGGTATCAATTTGTATTTCAGCCTGCTGTGGCCATGAAAAAGGAGTTCCGGTATAACCCCAGGCATACCATGTGAAATTCATACCGAACATCGGTTGCAACGTATCGGCAGTAAGGTGCGCTATAGCGCCGATAGGAAATGTGGGATAACCACAAACTTTCGTTAGCAGAACCTGCGAAAATGAAGCAGAGGAAAAAACAAAGATGAATGCAATGAAAACGAGAGGCTTTTTCATAGACGTATTTAAGTGAATGTTAATGATGAATGATAAACTTTGCTACTAATTCATTGCTGGATGTTTTAAGCCGGGCAATATATGTTCCTTCGCTGAAATTTCCAGTATTGTAGAATTCTGTATTTTCTCCGGCATCGAGGATCACTTCCCGAACATCTAATCTTCTGCCGAGAAGATCGAAAATTTCTACTGTTGCCTTTTCAGATTGAATGGCGGAAATGTGAAGTTTAACAAATCTATTTGCTAAAGCCGGATATGCAATTAATTGTAATGAGTCCTGTTCCATCCAAACGACTCCCACCATATTCGGATTTGTTTTATGAGGAATATTTTCGCAGTCACGGGACATGAGAAAATCTAAATCGAGATTCCCAAAATTTTGATCAAAAAAATCATTTAAAAGACAAACCGTTCGCCCACTGGTATTAATAGAATGCAACGTATCTATACCGCCTAAACCCTGATCGACATATCCCACGACGGCGTCATATAGAGAATCTAAGGCTTTACCACCGGCATAAAAAAATTCATATCCTTTAAAATACCCAGATTCATTAACTTCAGCCCCTACAGCAAGATATGGAATGCCGGTGCCAGTCAGGTCGCCACACGCTCTTAATCCATCAGTTGCATAACCACCGTTAGCTCCGAAATTTCTTATAAATCCATAGTTTGCAAAATCAGTCAAACGAGGTGATTTAATCGTATAGAAAGCATTCTGTGAGGTAAGCTGGTAGGTTCCGAAATTGTCACCACCTTTGAAAATATAAATGTGCAATCCATCAGAAACTATGAGATCGGTAATTCCATCGCCTGTTATATCGGTTGCATAAAGGTTCGTGACAATAATACCCCCTAATGCACTATCGGAAACTATGATGACACTATCCTGAGAAAAACTATTTCCTGTCTGTTTAATAAGATAAATTTTATTACCTGCGTAGCTAATTATCATCGGCTTCTGTTGAGGATTAAATTTACCAACTTCCATTGAATAAATCTGATCTGGAAGCTGCACGGAATCTGAAGCGTATAAATACTTTATTTTACCAAAAGAAGAACCACCATTAAAAACCCTAATGCGATGGTCTCCAGCGCATATAATAAAATCTTCAGTGCCATCTTCATCAAAATCAATAACCTTCGGGTAAAAGGGATCCCTCACAAAGCAACCTGAAGTAGCAGTGTCAAAATAGGGGAAGAGTGACTTACCCTTAAAAAATACTCCATCATCAGCAATAATATCTCCAATTCCATCTCCATCAAAATCTCCGTAAAACTGCGGATCATAACCACCATTCGCAAAAGGCGGATTGTTTGTCGTGTCAAAAATCAATGGTCCACCGAAACGCATTTTGGTATGATCACTTTTTTTTAGTTCAAAATCCTCCCATGGTGGTTGATGGTGAGTCCTGACATTTAGGAAACCGCCAAGATCAACATTTTGGCTTCCCCTCGCAATCGTATCCATTTTCCCGCTGAGGTCAATAGCCTTCGGATCGGCAGCTTGGGCGAAGGTAGCCGGGGCGAAAGCGCAGAGAATTCCTATGATAACAAAGTAACGCATGTCTTTAAAAGACTACTGAGACGCGGAAAGGTTACATTTTATTTCCATTAAATCTTAGGGCATAAGTTCATACCCTATAATAACACCTGCTGCCGGAGATAGTCTCTTTAAAGTCCTGGGGAGAAATATACGATAGAAAGTTATACTCTGCATAATTTTAATGGAAGTTATACTCTGTAGATTTTTACTCTGTCAGAGTATAACTTGCATTCATGAGTTTAGTGACGATTGCAGGCGATAATATCCGAGGATTCCGGAATAAATTGGGTGTTTCTCAGGAAAAACTGGCAGAATATGCCGATTTACACCGAACCTATATCGGCTCAGTTGAGCGAGGAGAATATAATCTTACATTACTTACCTTAAGAACGAATAGCAAGAGCTTTAAAAGTTGAACCCTCTTCGTTATTGATCAAGGATTCGTATAAAAGGTCATACCATTAATTTTCGGAGAAAATAAGCCCCTCCACCTCTTCCACAGCCTTTTCCAGATCGGCATTGACAACAACATGGGCATAGACGCTTGCCATCCCCATTTCCATCTCGGCACGGGCAAGCCGGCGCTCAATAATTTCATCAGTTTCACTTCCGCGTTTAGCAAGGCGATCTCCCAAAATTTCCATTGAAGGCGGGCTGATGAAAATAAGCAGCGTATGATCGGGATACCGGGCATGGATCGAAATCCCCCCCCTCACATCGATATCAAAAAGTAAACTTTTACCTTCCGAACGTGCCCGATCAATTTCGGTGACAAGCGTACCATAAAAATTCCCAAATATCTCTTCGTATTCGATCAATTCATTCTCTTTGATCTTCCGAAGGAATTCTTCTTTTGAAAGGAAATAGTAGTCTATCCCATCCCGTTCTCCATCGCGCATTTTTCGCGTCGTCGCAGAAATACTAAAAGTAAGTATATCCGAATGCGCGGAAAGTATGCGTTTCGTAATGGTCGTCTTCCCTGCTCCCGAAGGTGCGCTGATAACAATTAATTGTTTCAAAATTTATTTTCCCGAGAATTTTGCCGAACGTTTTTCTTTGAATGCTTTGTAGAATTCCTTATGATCTGCCGTCTGCATCATCAGCGCTTGTGCTGTAGCTTCTTGTTCGATCGCAGATGTAATATCCATCAGCCATTCATTATTAATGAGCCTCTTCGTTAACCCCAACGCAAGGGATGCACTTCCGGCCAGGCGCTTTGCAAGCAACATAGTTTCATTTTCTAATTCGGTAAGTTCTACAACTTTATTTGCAAGGCCGACTCGTAACGCTTCATCGCTTGAAATCTTATCCCCCAACATTAAATATTCTGTTGCACGGGCAACGCCGACAACTTTCGGCAGTAAAAATACCGCTCCCATATCTGCTGCCGTCAACCCGACTTTCTGAAAAAGGAAAGCGATATTCGCTTCCTTTGCAAGTATGCGGAAATCGCTTGCAAGTGCGATCACCGCTCCTGCACCGGCGGCAATCCCATTGACAGAGGCGATAATCGGTTTTTCGAGCTGGCGCAAATTGGCGATCAACTCCCCCGTCATACGCGTAAAATCAAGCAAACCTTTTACATCGCGCTCGAAAAGATCGCCGATGATCTCATGCACATCTCCGCCGGAGCAAAAGCCTTTACCTTCGCCTTCGATAATGACGACTTTAACCTTATCATCAGCGCGAAGCCGATACATACAATCTGCAAGATCGCGGTACACCTGGAATGTGAGCGAACCAAGCGTCTTCGGCCGCGCAAACCGGATGCGGGCAATATGATCTATGACGGAATAATGGAATGAGTCTGTTTGCATAGCAATTCATAAGTACGAACGAAGTATAACGCTAAGACAAGCAAATTTATCTGCATTGTTTCCTAATATTTACGTCATGATGAATACATGGATTATAATCCAGGGAAGTACCAGGCAAATTTAAAATATTCCCGGACAGGCAGGAGAATTCAGAGGCTCATTTTGAATCCCTTTTCACTTCATAATCCGTTATTCGATGATATATTCCTGCAACTCACCTGCCATGGAGTAGCATTACATTTGAGGACGCGTAATTGGTTTTCCTGCTAAATACTGCTTCCACGGATTCCAATAGTGATCGTTCCAGCCCTTTGCAAGACTTGCCTCATGTTTATCGGGAACGTTCGCATGGATTGCCTGCATAACAACATCTTTTCCCTTTGGCTCGAGGCTGATAATGAATGTCGAATCAATATCATTTTTATCCCATTCCGCAGTTCTCCAGGATTGAACGATTAGTTTATCCTTGACTATATGCAGATTCTTGCCGGTGATATATCCGCCATAGACAGAAAATGGTCCTCCCTGCTTCGAAGAAATTGTTGCCGGAGCGGCGGAGATCATCGAATGCTTTTTCGGATTCATATAAAGATCATACAGCGCTTTCGGCGTTGTGTTCTTGAATACCACTTTCTGACTGATTGTTTTTGCCATGTGATTTAAAGTAAATGCGTTAAAAAAAAAATTATACCCTAAAGACGAATGGGAGTGATAAACCGGACATCGAATGAGAAAATTTCTCGTTTTTTTCCGGAACCCTATCATTTACGTCTTTTCGCATCTATACTCCATGGCCCCGGTCCTGCAGCAGATAAATAGAGCCAAATAAAGCAGAAGAGTACGGCGGGAGCGCCACCATTGATTACTGTCCAGATACTTTTGGGGGCGTGTGATTGGAAATAGGCAACTGCCATCTCTCCTGCAAGAATGAAAGCGACCGGACGCGTGAAGAGACCTATGAGGATAAATGCGCCGCCGAAGACTTCGAGAAACCCTGCAAACCAGATCTCGGAAAAAAATGAAGCGGTATTGCCGCCGGGCATACTCACCGGGAAGCCGAAGAGCTTCATCGTGCCGACTTGAATAAACATTATTGCTGCAACAATACGCAGTATGCTCCGCAACTGCGGAGCATACGTTTTCCATTTCGAAATGATCGTAGGTTCGCTCATTTTTTTATGTTCTTGGTTTATCGTAACTGACCATCCATCGGATGCCGAATTTATCTTTCGCCATTCCAAAATAGGAACCCCACGGTGCATCGCCCATTGGCATTTCCACTTTCCCGCCTGCCGATAACCCATTAAAAAGCTTATCGGCTTCTGCCGGACTATCAGCAGACATCGCAAGAGAAAAATTATCTCCGGCAGCTAATTTCTGCCCCATTGATTCCAGAGCATCCGTTGCCATGAGGATATTTCCCTTTCCGATCGGCAATGCAATATGCATAAGTTTATTTGCATCTTGTGGAGGCACAGGACCTGCTGCAGGNNTAATAGAAAGTAAATGCTTCTTCGGTGTTGCCATTGAAGTTGAGATACGGATTGATTGTTGCCATAGTCGTAAATTAATAGATAGTTAATAAATGAAAATTTAAAATACGCACACTTTTAGCTGCCGGATTTTGCGGACGGCGATACCATTCCTTTTATTTTAAACTTTCTTCGAGTTTATCGAATGACTTGTTCCATCCCTGCTTCGTCATATCGCTCATCTCTCCCTCAGGCAGACCCACGTGGCGCAGCGTCATTTCGGTTTTGCCGTCTAGCTCTTTAAAAGTTACCGCTATTACCATCTCCATAGCGAAGTTACCCGAAAGCCCATGATAACTTGCCGGAACAATATTCCCATGCTCATCGGAAAAGCAATTCGTGAAGACAATCTTCTCGTGCGGAATAACGTCGAGATATTTGCCGGTATTATAACTATTCCGTCCGTCAGGCCAGCGCGTTGCCCAAAGATATTTTCCTCCTACCCGCACATCCATTTCTGCAACCGGACATGTAAAAAATTTTCGGACCGCACCATTTTTTGAAATGCTCAGGCTCAGTCCAAGCCTTCCATACAAGTTCGATCGGAGCATTGAAGGTACGTGTAATAATTAATTCAGCCATAGTATGTCCTCCTGATTATTTTCCGTCGTAGGCATCCTGTAAGCCTTGAATAGAAAGTTTATTCATCTTCAGCATTGCCTNNGCGAGAGAGTCCCATAGTTTATCAACTTCCTGCTGCGTGTCGCAATTAACGAAGATCGAATTGCCCGGCGTGAACATATTATCCATCGGGACGCCGCTATCCATAGCAATAAATTCCAGACCTCCAAGAGTAAACGAGCCGAACTTTATTTTTCCTTCCGGTCCCGGCTCACCCGATTCATACCGCGTAATAAGATTTATTTTTGAATGAGGAAATTGCGACATATATAGATTGATCGCCTCCTCAGCTTTACCCTGCACATTGCCTGCATAAAGCATTGATGGAGTGATTCCCTTAGCTTGATCAGAAAGAGTAAACTGCCAGGAAATGCCGTATTTATCATTCGTCCATCCATATTTTTCGCTCCACGGATATTTCGCAAGTTCCATCATGACTTTTCCGCCTTCGGAAAGTTTTTTCCATGCAGTATCGATCTCTTGTTCACTCTCGCAATAGACGGTGAATGAAATTCCCTGAGTAGGATGATATGTAGGTCCGCCGTTAAAGAGGATGATCTCACGACCGTCTAATGCAACCGTAACACCCATCGGTTTTCCACCCGCTCCGGGCATCGTGCTTTTTATCTCGGAATTTCTGAATACAGAAGTATAAACCTTCGCCGCATCTTCTGCTTGGTCATTTAGCCAAACGAATATTTGTAATTTTTGCATTTTGTTCTTTCTTTATTATTTTTGTATCACACACAAACCTCAACCGAAAAAATTTCTTACAGTGTACTAATCATCTAGTCCTTTTCCATCCAGAATTTGCTCCATATATTTTTCAACCCTTGATTCACGGGTTTTGGGTAATTTAGGTTGAGAAAAATAAAAAATGTAACCTCTCTGCCGTCCCGGTGTCAATGCATGAAATGCTGTTTTCAAGACATGGTTTTTATCTAATTTATTTTGAAA
>PLXB01000099.1 GCA_003151215.1 Ignavibacteriota bacterium | reverse complement strand
CATCAATTCATGCGACAACCGCACATCATATTTTATTCTGGTTCCAATCGTCGTAAAGCTGCGATCCTCATTGAGTATATAAGGATTTGTAGTATCTGTTCCAAATATGAACGTATGAGGATCATTATCTCCCGGAGTAAAGGTCAAGCCACCTTCTCGCACGGAAGCTCCGATGAAGAGATTCGATTCTTTATCGGTTTCTCTCGAAATCGTATGAAAATAAGATAGGGTCTGGAAAGCATTCGTTGTGCTTTGATTATCATTCAATGCTCCAGGTGGAGTAACTTCTTCCGGATCGAATGGAACTTGTGTCACTGTTTTCCCGAAGTTAAGATTCATTGTGAGGTAGTCATCGTCATTGAGAAGGTAATCTATTTTACCGTAAAGAAAATAATCAAATCCGTGATCATTATAAATATACGGAAGAGGCTCATCGATGCGGCGATCAGTCTCTTGTCGCGAACCTGAAAAGAAAAACCCCAGCTTGCCAATACGATCGCTAAACGACAAACTTTGACCATTCATATTGATAGGTTTTAGTTTTGGAGCATTAACTCCGAGCGCAACAAGCGAATCCGGAGCTGTATTATTGATCCCAAGATAACTTCCGGTGTATTCGGAAACATCCAGGTGCGCCTTGCCTGAAGGAACCTTGGTCTGAACATCGATGACCGCTGCTATTTGCCCTCCATATTCGGCTGGCTGTGCTCCGGTAAGGAAGGTGGCACGATCGATAACTTTCGGATCGACCACATCATTCAGTCCGCCAAAAACTCCGAGAGGAACGGGCATANNGTAATAGGTGAATTCCCCATGTTGTCCTTTAATATGAACTTCACCTGTGGGGGCCCGTGCCGCGCCGACCATATTCTCTTGCAAGAGCCCCGTCATCTGCGATGTCGGTGAAGGATGATACGTTTCCGATTCGAAGACTTGTGCTCCTGTTTTTAGGTCAACTGTCGTGATATTTTGCTCCTGAGAGCCTGAGACGACGAGTTCCTGATGTTCGATCTCTCTGAGAAATACGGTATCCTTTGTGTGGGTATTATCTATGAGGACTGAAGTAGTATAATCGACGTAATCCACAAGTCGGATGCTGAGGGTATAAGAACCGGGATCGACGTCGCCAAAAACTGCTCTGCCGGACGGATCGGTCACTTTGCCAGCGACAAATGCACCGTTCTTGCGGAGTGAAACGCGGGCAAGTTGCAAAGGTGTACTTTGAGCGCTATCGATTACAATTACGGTAAATGACACACCCTCATCCGGAGTAACTTTTGCGAAAGATAAGTTTGAGAAAGAAGAACAAACAAGAACGAATACTATAGTAATAAAACTTTTAAAATTAACCATGATTTTTTTTCTTCAGAATGATTGTAAAGAAAGGAGTTTGAAACTCCGAAAGAATTTAAGATGATTAAGCCAAGAATGGCTTAATGGAAGAGGAATTTAGGAAATGCTGGGCGGACCGCGGGATTCTGAAGGCGAATGAGTAGCACTCAGAAAAACGGTCTGAGTTTCAAACGCTCGGATTTCGGAAGTGAAATGAGTAACAGGAAGAACTACTGCAACACCAGGATCAATTGCCTGTGTAGCTTCGTATTCGCAGGCATTACAATGCTGGGATGAAAAGGTTGAACATTTTGACGAAGCAGGTCCAGTTTCATGCGTATGAAGAAAAGGGGTTGCAAGATTTACCGTAATAAGTAAAACTGCCACCAATGCGGTAACGGCTCGAAAATGGAGCGAGCCTGGCATGCTCACTATGTTTCTTGATTTCTGCACCGTATGGAAAGGCAATCAGATTGCGGATAGTTCCTTTTTTATACATGCACTTAGATGAGGTTGACTCGTTGATTTCGGGATTCCATCCCCTCTTCCTTCGGTTTCATAAGGTCGTTAATTTTACATTTTCTCACGGCTTATATGAAAATACTCTCCGGTTTTATTGTTCTTTGTGCTTTAGTAGTTTTCTACGGATGTGGTAATAAATCCGAAGGCAAACATGCACTTCACGAAGCTAAAGGCGGAAAGAAATATGGTGGCATAATCCATCTTAATGAGAATGGCGATCTTCGCTCCCTTGATCCACCTCAGATAAACGATCAGACAAGCAGCCATATCGGTGAAAATGTCTATGACCGTCTGCTTGAATTCGATAATAAACTTAACTTCCGCCCTTGCCTTGCAAAAGCTTTACCCGATATTTCTGCCGATGGAATCACCTATACATTTCATCTTCGTAATGATGTCTACTTTCAAGATGATGCCTGCTTCCCTGATAGCAAGGGACGAAAAATGGCGGCGAAAGATGTTGTCTATTGCTGGAGCAGGGCATTAGATCCGGCTACGAATACACTGGCTCTTCCTTATTTTCAAATCATCAAAGGCGCTAAAGAATATTTTGATAGCAAGGCAAAACTTGCTGGAGGCGTCGCAGGATTACAGTCCCCGAATGATTCAACATTCGTCGTTACATTAAGCAGGCCTTTTTCACCCTTCATTA
>PLXB01000022.1 GCA_003151215.1 Ignavibacteriota bacterium | reverse complement strand
TTTGATACGAAGACGTCGAATTTGTTCGTGACATACGGCACAAAGTTTGCAAGCGACTGTTCACCGGATGTCTGTTCAGCATTCGTCCAAAATTGCTTGATAATCGGATTTTTGCAGCGTGAAAGTTTCAAATCACGGAATTCCTTGTCGGCAAGCACGCGTCCGATTTCGAGAAGCGTCGAGCCTGAAGCCGGATCTTCCATAACGAGAAGCGCCGAGTTTCTGAAATATTGTTCGAAAGCCGGACCGCCGGCAGTTTTCATATCAAAGAGCTTATTGAAAATAGCTAAAAGTTCGTTAACGACGAATGTCTTTTGTTCTGGGAAATTCACGTCATACGTCAACATGTTGAGTCCCATCGGACGTGCCATGTATGCCGGATCAAAGTAGATGACGTCATCAATGCGCTCTTTCGGAATATTGGCCAAGATATCTTGAATGTCGGAGCCGTGCGGGTCGATAAAACAAACACCATCGCCGTTTGCAATATCTTGAATAATCATGTTCTTCAAGAAGACTGTCTTACCAGTACCAGTCTGTCCGATAACATAACAGTGACGTACGCGATCCTCTTTTGCCATATAAACTTTTTTGGCAACGCCACGATAATCGTTCGTGCCGAGCATAACGCCTTCTGTCTTCATATCTTGCGGAGCAGGAGCAATCGCTGCCTTTGCCTGTTTGAGCTGTGGTGAGCCGGTGACGCCAATTGGGAAATGAAATATCGTCGCCAATTCGTTCAAGTTAAGCGGCATCAATTCCTCATCGCGAGCCTGGCGAAATGCGTAATCATGGAAGAACTCTTCTGAGTCAGACGACTCGGTACGATGCCATTCGATACGGTTCGCCAATGGTTCGTTGAACTGGTTAAAAGATGATTCGACTTCTCGCAAGATATCCTTGGCGCGCTCCTTGGTTGATGCAGATGCCACAATGCGTATCCCAGTATAGAGAACTGTGCTTTTTAATTTATTTTGAATATTCTCAACATCTTTTTCATTGGCTTCTTTTTTCTCATCTTCTTTGGTGCTCGTTTTCAACAATCCCTTGAATACGTGGAATGCTTCCCGGGCTCCTGAATGAAGCTGCTTGACCGCTTCACGTGCGCGAATCTTTTCATCTTTGACGCGAAACAGAATACGGCCGAAATCTTTGACCAACTTCTCCCCTGCCGGCATGATAATGAATTGTATAGCAGCACCTTCACCTTTGTCTTTGAGTTTTGAAAAAGCGTTGACGATTGCATTCATCGGATCATGCTCGATGTTCTCATGAACTTTGATCGGATATACTTCCGTTTCGCCGAGTTCAGCGTATGAGCCAACAGCAAAACCTTCCTCGGTGAAAACATTGTAATCGTCAGTTACCTCGCGAATTTTTGCATCATTATAAAAACCGAGAATCTGCTTTTCAAAGAGATCAACTTTCTCAGTCGGAATGGCCGCATAAAACATCACTTCGTTGCCTTCGTTCGATATGGCAATTTCAAGCGTGTAGTATTTTTGAAGAGGATTATTCGTCCCGCCAGCAGAAAGCATTCCCGCATAAAACTGTTCCATAGCAGTGATAAAATCTTTGAAGCCCTTAGTTTCTTCTTTGCCTTGCTCGGGCAACGTGATCTCAAACAGTTTCATATTTATGCCTTTCCAAATTGGCATGCTTTCTTTGAGTCCTGGAACGCCATGTGTCGTATGCAAATACTGGACGAGGAAACGATGGAAATCAGTATCAACGTGAGGGTTGTGTAGTGCGGCGACTACTTCAAGCGCATTTTTCAAACCTTTGTCGAGAAGAATGCCGAGCAGTTCTTCCATTTTGCGGTCATGAGATTCAGGGCGCAAATGCAGAACCATTTCTTCAACTTTGTGCTCCGGCAAGACATGTGATTCATGAAGAATTTCTTTAGCATCAGCTTGTTTGTACGCTTCTATCGCCTGCTGGGCAAGCTTTTCCATGTCGGCTGATTTGCCGGTAGCCTCAATGGCACGCTCGCGTTCCGCGATGTGTGCACGTAAAAACTCAATCTCCTCGTCGGGAGATTTAAATTTGGGAACTTGGTTGAGAGCTAGTCCTTCCATGTATCACCATTATAGCAAAATAAAAACTAGATAGCAGTTAATATCTCGGCTTCGCCGTCTGTAATTAAAATAGTATGTTCAAAATGCGCGCTTTTGGAACCATCCATTGTTCGAACAGTATAACCGTCGCGGTCAACAACCGTGCCGTCTTCCCCTTCGTTTAACATCGGTTCAATTGCGATAACCATGCCTGCTACGAGCTCCACGCCCTTGCCTGCCTTGCCGTAGTTCGGAATAAATGGATCTTCATGAATTGCACGTCCCACGCCATGGCCGGAAAGGTCACGGACAATACCGTAACCATATGGCTTCACAAATTCTTGGATTGCATAACCGATGTCGCCGACGCGATTGCCTCCGCGTGCTGCGGAAATTCCAACAAGAAGCGCTTCTGAAGTTATGCGAAGCAGCTCAGTATCTTTTTTATTTATCTTCCCGACTGGAACTGTCACCGCATGGTCAGTAAAAAGTCCGTTGTGCTTCAAGCCTAAATCAAGCGAAACGATATCACCTTCCTTGAGAATTTTATCTTCTTTCGGAATACCATGAACTATTTCATTATTAATCGAAACGCAAAGTGATGCCGGATACGGCGCCATATGATGCGCAGGCTTATAACCTAAAAAGGCAGGCTCATCGCCGTCGTCGCGGATCAATTGTTCCGCATATCGATCAAGCTCCATTATGGAAATTCCGGGTTTCACTTTCTCAGAAACTTTTTGCAAAATATCTGCAAGCCGCTTGCCGCCTGCACGCAAGATCTCAATTTCTTCTTCAGTTTTTATTATGACTGCCATTTTATTTTATCGTCGTTCCGATGAATTCCTTGCCATCGAGATAGTTCTGGAGGTTTTCCAAATTCTTGCCGTTCATGACGATGACTTCAAGGTCGATACTGTCGGCCATTTGCGCTGCTATCGGATCAAACGGAGCGTTAACGCCGGGATTCCATCCTATAGGGAGAAGCTTCCGGAAATCAGCCCAGTTTATTTTTTCAATTGGAGTTGCATCGGGATTTTTGCGAGGATCGTCAGTATATACGTAATCGATGTTGGAAAGGTTAACGAGCGTCTTTGCTCCCAAAGATTTTGCAAGTGCCACTGCAGCCCCGTCACTTGAGTGTCCTGGTCTCCATCCTCCGCCGACAAGCACTGGCTTGCTGTTGGACGGCTTCACGGTCGTCGGATCAAGAAAAATAGCCGGTTCTGCGAGCCCTCCGAAGGAGATTCGCACGAGTTCAGCGTTGAATCGAGTGGCGTAGATTCCCATCCAATCAAGTTCGTCATCCGGCGATTGTTTGAGCGTGGTAAGCGCGTCTCTGTATTCTCTTGCAATATGTCCGCCGCCGCATACGATGGCAAAATGTTTTCCCTGCGAAACAGCGCCGGTGATATGAGAAACGAAATTTTTCAGGAAAGCCGTGTCAACGCTTTGAGGCACAATGAGCGATCCGCCCAGCGATATGATGATGTAATTATTTTCTTCCATATTAAAAGTTGAGTGCTTTAATAATGTCTTTGTGCACGTCGTTAATAGACTGTTCTCCATTTATGGTATGCAACATGTAGCCTGATTTGTCTTTGAAATAATTCATTGCTGGTATGACGTTGTTTATATACTCATCAAATCTTTTCGCTATGCCTTCATCTGTATCATCGCTCCTGTTGCGCAACTTCATGCGCTTTATCGCCTCTTCTCTGCCGACTTCGATATAGACAACATGGACGTTACTTCGATTATAAAAGTGCATCGCCTGTTCAAAAGCTTGAGATTGGTCTATCGTTCGAGGAAAACCGTCAGCGATGAAAGAAGTATTCTCTTTCATCTGAGAAATAAGTATATTAATAAATAAACTGATGGTCAGGAAATTTGGTTGCAGATAGCCTTTTTCAAGCGTTGATTTAACTATTTGTCCCGTATAGCTGTTGCTCTGAATAACTTTTCTGTATTCGTTTCCAGTTGATGTAAATAACACATCTGAGGCTATATTGTTATCCTTTAGATATTTCTCTAAAAGAGTAACCTGTGTTCCCTTGCCGGATCCGACAATCCCAAAAAACATAAATGTAAGCGGTTGTGACATAGGGACATACTACCACACGATAAAAGCCTGCGAAAGCAGGCTTTTATCGTGTGTCTTTTATTCAATATTTTAATATTCTCTCATCGAAAGCTGTGCATCGATACGTTTCAAGAGATCAAGCACGACAGAAACGACGATCAGAAGAGCAGTACCACCGACAGCGATAGAAGTCACTCCGGTAAGCTGTTTGAGAATAAGAGGTATTACCGCGATGAAACCAAGGAAAAGTCCTCCGATGAATGTTATGCGTGAAGTGATGTTGGCGATATACTCTTCGGTCTGATTTCCCGGACGAACGCCAGGAATGAATGCGCCTGTCTTCTGGAGATTCTCAGCAAGCTGGTGCGGATCAAACGTAATAGCAGTGTAAAAATAAGTAAAGAGGAATACGAGGAGGAAATATGCCAAAGCGTATGCCCATGTCGATTGAGTGAAGCCCGAGAGAGCATGGCCAATGGACGCAAGAATCGGATGGCTGGTCAGTCCGCCGAGATATGCGCCGGCAAGCTGCGGAAAGAGCAGAAGCGAGAGAGCGAAGATGATCGGCATGACACCTGCTTGATTTATGCGAAGCGGCAAGTATGTTGAGACACCGCCGGAAGTCGTGTTTCCTGAAACGCGCTTTGCGTACGTGACTGGAATTGAGCGTTCAGCTTCAGTGACAAAGACGACTGCTGCGATAACAATGAGCGCTACCGCGAGGAAAGCAATCAGGGTTGGAATCTGTGAAGCATCGAAGGAGAAAAAGAATTGTGAAATTTCTCGAGGAGTGCGTGATACGATACCGGCAAAGATGATGAGCGATACGCCGTTACCGATCCCGAATTCGCTGACAATTTCGCCGATCCACATAAGCAATACTGATCCGGCAATAACAACAACGAGCGCAACTAGCTTGTGAAATGTATCAATTCCCGCTAATACGCCTTGTCGCTCAAGAATCGCCAAAAGGGAAAATCCTTGGAGAGCAGCGAGTGGTACGGTCAGAAGGCGTGAGTATTGAGCAAATTTCTTGCGGCCAATTTCCCCTTCTTCTTGGTACAGCTGTTTCAATCGAGGAACCATTATCGTCAAGAGCTGAAGAATGATCGATGATGTGATGTATGGTCCGACGCCGAGCATTATTATCGAGAGCGTGGAAAGTCCACCACCAGAGAATATTGAAAGGACTCCGAAGAATTGGTTATTATTTATGAAGAGCGCTAACTTAGCGGCATCAATACCAGGAACTGGAATAGCTGCNNAGCTGCCATCAAGCGGAAGACAAAAAGCGCGGCAAGCATTATCAAAACGCGCCGTCGCAAAAGCCGATCCGTGAAAACCATTTTTACTTTTTGCCAAACTGTTTGCATATTTTATGAGCGAGCGTTATTAGGCGAGTACTTTTCCGCCGGCGGCAGTGATCTTGGCTTCAGCAGCCTTTGAAACTTTGCAGCCAGAAAATGTTAGAGCGATTGTGATTTCTCCAGTAGCGAGAATCTTGACGACTGGCTTGGTTCCGTTTTTGTAAGAGATCAAACCTTTTTCCTTCAAATTTACTGGATTAACAGCATCATTTGCCTTGAACTGCGCTCCGAGAGAACCGAGGTTAACGACGACTGATTTG
>PLXB01000176.1 GCA_003151215.1 Ignavibacteriota bacterium | reverse complement strand
TGTATAATTTTCTTTTTGCAAGGCATTATGGAGGCGTGAATATTCTGCGGGTTGAGGATACTGATCGGACGCGCTATGTCGAGGGATCGGTGGAGAATCTGCTTCGCACAATGGAGTGGGTAGGAATTACCTTCGATGAAGGTCCCGTCCAGGGTGGCGAATTTGGTCCTTATACTCAGTCCGAACGCACCGATCTTTATCGGAAATATGCCAACGAGCTTATCAAGAATGTCAAAGCATATCCTTGTTTCTGCACTCCTGAAAGGCTTGATGAAGTTCGTAAGAGGATGCAGGCAGCAGGGCAGCCGCCGATGTATGACCGCCATTGCAGGAATTTAACCGAAGAGGAAGTTGAAGTAAAGATGGAAGCCGGTATTCCGCATGTTGTACGTTTGCGTGTTCCGCTCGGCGAAACGATAACCTTCAATGATATTGTTCGCGGAGATGTCTCGTTCGATTCGAAAACAATTGATGACCAGGTCCTTCTGAAATCCGACGGATTTCCTACATACCACCTTGCGAATGTCGTCGATGATTATTTGATGAAGATCTCCCATGTGCTCCGCGCAGAAGAGTGGCTTTCTTCAACTCCGAAGCATGTGCTTCTTTACCGTGCATTCGGCTGGGAAGAATCAATGCCGAAATTTGCACATTTGCCGTTGCTTCTGAATCCCGATCGCAGCAAACTCTCCAAACGTCAGGGCGATGTAGCTGTAGAGGATTTTCGTGATAAGGGTTATCTCCCGGATGCTCTTATTAATTTCGTCGCTCTGCTCGGCTGGAATCCTTCTGCAACAGAGGAGATCTATTCGATGGAAGAACTTATCGCACAATTCGATCTTGAGAAAGTGAATAAAGCAGGCGCTATCTTCGGCAAAGAAAAGCTTGATTGGACGAATGCAGAGTATATCCGAAAGAAATCGGTGGATGAACTCTTCGTACTTGTAAAACCAATAGTAACTGCAAGAGGGTATGAAGTAACTGAAGATTACTTGAAAAAAGTTATTCATTTGATGCAGGAGCGTGCACGTTCGACGCTTGATTTTGTCGATTTTGCCGGCTATTTCTTTAAAGCTCCTACTGAGTTCGAAGAAAAATCCAAGGTAAAGAATTGGACTCCTGAAGCCAAAGATCGAATGGGTGAAATGCTTCCGCAATTCAAATCACTTGATGAGTGGACACATGATTCGATCGAAGGAATTGTCCGTTCGTATGCCGAATTAAAATCAATTTCAGCAGGGAAGCTTATTCATCCACTGCGACTTGCAGTAAGCGGGGTCGGCATGGGACCCGGAGTTTTTGAAATGCTTGAAGTAATAGGTAAGGACGAAGTATGCAAGCGTATTGAATATGCGATCGCCAATTTGTGATATTTGCTGAACAAATTCCGTAGAATTGGGTTTATTACAATCTGAATTTATATTTAATAGTCATGAAAACTTTTCGAACATTGTTTCTTTTATTTTCTGTGGTATTTCTTGCCGGCAAAGTTTTTGGTGCTGCTGATTCTGTGAAGATAGTAGAATCAATGAATTTTAGTGTTACCGATGTTAATGGTGATGAAACGAATTTTAAGAATTTTCTTGGCAAAGGACCATTGCTTGTAAATTTTTGGGCTTTATGGTGTGAGCCATGCAAGCAGGAGATGAAAGCCTTCATGGCTCTCTCAGAAAAGCTTAAAGAAAAAGGCGTTTCGATGGTATCGATCAATGAAGATATGATTAAATCCAGTGCGAAAGTCCGTGCTTGGGTTAAATCGCAAGGTATTACACAGCCGATGCTTGTTGATCCCGATGGCAATATCTCTCGCGATCGTTTTTCAATGGAGTCGTTGCCGTATTCTTTGCTTCTGAGGCCCGATGGTACTGTTTATAAGAAACATATCGGCTTTACAGCAGGTGACGAGGTGGCAATTGAAAAAGAGTTGGATGATCTCGTCTCAGAGCTATCCAGTACAAAATAGTTTTTCTGTTACTCAAAGGTTTTTCCCTAATCACATTTACGAGTTGTGAAAAAAAAATTCCCCGTGCTGCTTGGTGTTGCGGCAATCATGATCCTTTTTTTTGTTCTTCCCTTGCAAGCGCAAGTTTCTGCAGTCGGTTCGAATTTGCTTCGCATTGGTTCCGGTGATACCGATGATCCTATCGGCGGTACTCAGAAAAAGCGTTACCTTGAAGAAATTGCCAATACCCGCATCTTCTTCGATAATATTACTCTCGGTTTGCGTTATGAAATGGATGACCCAAGCGAAGTAGGACAATCTTTTCAAGGTTTACGTCGGCGATGGATCGAATATGACAAAGATAAACTTCATATTCAGGCAGGCGATGTCTCCGCTCTCTATGGTCGTGGGCTTGCTATCAATGCGTTTGAAGCCCGACCGCTTAATTATGATTCATGGCTCGATGGAGTGAAAGGCGAATACGAATATAACTGGAAGAAAGAAGATTTTGATTTCCAGCCAAGTCTCGGAGTAAGGAT
The DNA here is from genome assembly GCA_003151215.1 of Ignavibacteriota bacterium. The sequence goes on along the minus strand of PLXB01000176.1, from coordinate 7,268 downwards.
GATCGCCGGCACACTTCAATTTCATAACGTCGTTGATACAACGCAGCCGGTGCAAACTGTTTCGGCGCGAGCTGCAAATGCTCAAATAGGATTCTTTGGCAAAAAATTGATCTTTGGTTCTTCATTTGTTCAAGCTTTTACCAGCGTTACCGAACAGGGAATCAGTGGAGACGTTATGACAAATCGTGAAGTGAACCAACCCGAATTCTACATAAATTTTTTAACAGGCTTCATGGAGGGATTTTTCCAATGGACAGAAATGCGTTCTCAACTAACCCAAATCCGCAACAATCCTGATAGCGTTTCGAATATCGGGCATGCCGTCTACGGTTCTCTTTCCTATGCCGGAAGTGAATTTGGTTTAACAATGGAATATAAAAATTATTCATACTTTGTTCATCAGCCCGGAGCTGATAATGAAACATATCTTTCGAAACTTCCTATTTCCAGTCCGCCGGAAGTGTATAAGGAATTTACCTATACGTCTCTGACCCGTACAACACACTCAGTCAACTTTGACGACGAACTTGGTTTCCAGATCGAAGCCGATATAACGGCCATTCCAACATACGTCATCACATTGGATTGTGCTGCTTCAAGCCAACATAATAGTTACGGAGATTCTTTAGATGCTAAATTTCTTCCTTTAGCCAATGGCTCGACTTCAATTCTTCCAAAATTTACCGGGTATGGCTTTTTCCCTTTTTGGGAGGCGTTTGCAGAAATTGAGCACGATTTTGGCGAATTGAATTATGTTAAATGTTTTGCTCATCGCCGGAGTAATGTCATAGCTTTTAACGGAACATCCCCGGATTTGCAAAGAAGCACAACAATCGGCGGAAAGGTGCAGTATCAAACGACAAAGTCTCAAAGTCTTCTGGTAATATTTGAACATCAGTGGATGTATGATACTCAAAAGCCTTTAAATAACCATAACCTTCTAAATGAATTGCTGACGCTTCAATACTCTATCAATCCGATCATTACTTTCAGGAGCATCTTCGATTATTCTACTCAGGATGATGCCGGACGGCACTTCAGGCCACAGGGGTTTATCTCATTTCGTATCGGAGGCTCTCATACCGTTCTTGCAAGTTATGGCGCGGAGCGCGGCGGCTTGAACTGCACAGGCGGCATCTGCCGCGTTGTCCCTGCTTTTAATGGATTGAGGGTGACAGTGACAAGCCAGCTGTAAGTATAATTCATTTGTAACAAATATTTGAAAACTATGTTATAATCATTTCTTGAAATATCATATATATTCATGCGACGAATTCTGATCTTTACTATTCTTCTTAGTGCCCTTCTTATGTGGAAGAGCGCACATGCACAAATTCTCGTTGAGATTTTTAGAAATATAAATTGTGGGAATTGCAGGACTCCTGATGATAGCTATGCAGCTTTTCTCGCAGCTCACCCGGATTACCAGACTCAGGTTGTCAATATTCATAATTCTATCACCGATGCGCAGGACCCATTTTATTTATCAACCGGATCAGATGCTGAATACCGCAGTACCACGGTTTATAAAGTAGCTTCTGACCCGGATGCATTTATCAGCGGAATATCCGGCGGAGGCAATAGTGTTTCTCAATGGGAGCAACTTACCACTTCTGCACAAACTATTTCATATCCCGTATCCATGACTGCAACCGCTTCCCTGAATTCATTGGGACAAATAGTAGTTGATATGCAGCTTTCCGGCTCCTCTGCTGGCAAGCAGGTAAAGCCATATGCCATGCTGGTCGAATCGGGTATTGTATATGATAATACGTTACTCTATGGAAGTGAACCGAATAATATCTGGGATAATATTTTTCGCGCAATGATTCCCGGTAAAGACGGAGGCACTGCGTTGGTTGTCAGTGGTGCCACAAGTCTTGAATTCATATATGATACGACAGGTAGAAATTGGAATATTAAGAATTGTAAAATAATTGCTTTTCTGCAAGCCGTTACTCCAAGATCTGATAATGTTTCACATGACATTCTCGGTTTGGCAGTCGCCTCGAGTATCACAGCAGCAATGCAGTCTGCAAAAAATAATGCCGGAAATTTTCTTGGCTCGCCCATCCCGAATCCATCGCAAACTTTTGCAAAAATTCCGTTTAATATATCAGGCCCGGCAAATGTACATATTGTAGTCTGTGATGATCTTGGCAGGGAAGTCGAGACGATATATAACGGATTTGTCGAAGGCTCTTCTTTTGCCACATTCATGCCCAAAAATCTAATACACGGCATTTATTATGCTCGCATGTATGCCAGTGGAGAATATGTTGGAATGCAGAAGGTCGTTTTTGCTCCCTGAGGTTTTCTATGAAAATTGCTGAGTTTCTTAAAGCCTTTAATCAGGTAGTGCCTCTCGCTGCAATCGGCTATGCAAAGGATGCAGTTGGGTTACAGGTCGGATTTGAGAAGAATGCAGAGATTCGGAAAGTCCTTCTCGCATATGAAATTACAGATGAAGTTATTGAAGAGGCGCTGCAAGTTAATGCAAATCTCATCCTCAGTTATCATCCCCTAATTTTCCCGGATATTTCTTCCGTCAGCGATTCGACAAGAACAGGTTCACTCGTTCGAAAACTTGTCAGGAATGACATTGCCCTTTATGTTATTCATACGGCATTCGATACGCATCCGGAATTCGGCACGAGCCGCTTGATGGCTGATGCTTTGGGATTAACCGGAATTCGTTCGCTTGTTCCGCTTGGTGATCTGCTTGAAAAAATTGTCGTCTTTGTTCCAAAAGACAGTGCGAACAAGGTTCAGGAGGCAATGTGGGTAGCAGGTGCAGGGAATATCGGCAACTATGATGAGTGTTCATTTTCAGGAAGAGGTATTGGGACATTTCGGGGGAATGAGACGTCCGATCCTGCAATTGGGAAACCTCTTGTCAGAGAGTCCGTAGATGAAGTACGGCTGGAGATGATCTGCGAAAGATGGAAAATTTCATATGTCATTGAAAAGATGATCGCAGTTCACCCTTACGAAGAAGTTGCCTATGACAGGTATCCTCTTCGCAATACTCATCCGAAATTCGGAATGGGATCGATTGGAGAGTGGAGTCAGTCAAGAAATTTTGATGAAGCGCTTTTCGATATTGGGAAAGTTTTCGGGACTCCGGTTCTACGCTTTAACAATGCGGGGAAAGAGGGATATAAAACGATTGCAGTGCTTGGCGGCGCAGGAATGGAATATTACCCTGCAGCAAGATCGAACCAAGCAGATATTTTTATTACCGGAGATATTCGTTACCACGATTTTTATCGCGCGCTGCACGATAAGATACTGTTAATTGATGCAGGACATGCTGAGACTGAACGGCTCGTGACCGACGGAATGCTAAAAGCAGCGATTGCTGCCTTTAATGTCGTAAATTTGCATAACAAGACTACCCAATCACTTGTTGTTAAATCGGCTGTTAGCCCAAATGTTGTCAGTTATTACCATAATTAAGGAAAGACCGTGAACGAAGTATTACTTAGTTTATACCAGTTACAACGCATTGACTCGCAAATAGATGAACTTGTATCAAGCCGCGGGCAGCTGCCTGAGCGCGTTTATGAATTGCGCAAGATTCTTGCCGATAGAGAATCTATTCTTACCGAGGTTGAAAGCCGTATCCAAACGAACGAGACGGAAATGCGCAAGATTAACGGCGAGACTAGTGAGTTTCGAGAGAAACTCGATAAATACAAGGGTCAGCAATTTGAAGTGAAGACCACTCGTGAATATGATGCCATCAGTTTTCAGATCGAAGACGCCGATCGCAGACTTCGTGAGGATTCCGATCGCATGGGACGGATCAGTATCGAACTCGAAAATGCAAAAGCTGAAGCCAAAGAGCTTAATGCTGAACTTACCGAGATGCGTTCGGAATTCGAGGATTCCGAAAAACTTTTAATGCAGATGATGGCAGAAACAGCTGCCGAAGAAAAAGAACTTCTCGCTGAACGCAAGAAAATTCTTCCGAAGATCACGCAGAACTATATTAGTATCTATGAACGCGTCCGTCCTGCAAAGAACGGCGTTGCTGTTGTTGCATTAAAAGGTGGAGTATGCGGCGGCTGTTTTAATGCTGTCCCGCGCCAGCTTGTTCTCGAACTCAATCGAGGCTTGAAGCATACGGTCTGCGAATATTGCGGACGTATTATTGTCGGTGAAGTCATTGGCACTGCCATCGATGGTGAACCGGAGCCGGTGAATCAAGCAGTCTCCGAAGAAGCTGAAGAAACCACCACATAAGTTTGAATTTGCTCGCCATCGGGTGATCGCGTTCGCTTCGGCGGATGAGGAAAGTCCGAACTCCGCAGGNNCTCGCGCGGAGCAAGACCATGTATGAAGTCAGTTCGCCTTAAAAACGAACGCCTGCTGCCCGCAGGGTGGCTTCGGGTAGGTCGCATCAGATCAATGGTCACCTCTCTTTATGAATAATAAAGATCAGACAGAATTCGGCTTACAGATGGCGAGCGATTTCACTATTTAGACCGACACATTCCACCGAATGATCCAAAAAGCACCGAAGCACGATCCTTATGCTGCCCTCCGCGTAAGGAATTTCCGCCTTTATATTCTCACTCGCCTCGTTAATAATATTGGCTTTCAGATATTCGATGTTGCGGTTGCATGGCAGATCTATTCTTTGACGAAGGATCCGCTTTCACTTGGATTGGTTGGATTGTGTGTTGCCGTTCCTGCAATTTCGATCTCGCTTTACGGAGGGCATATCAGTGACAGGAAGAACAGGCGTACAATTACAATAGTCATGCTCTATCTTCTGACATTAAATGCAATTATATTACTCGTAATTTCACTGAACGTTCACGAAATCTATGCTATATATGGAACCGCTCCTTTCTATATAATACTTTTCCTTGGCGGTCTTGAATCGGGTCTGCTTGCTCCATCGATCATTGCCTTCAGTTACTTGCTTATTCCTCAGGAACATGCGCCTAACGCATCTGCCTGGCGAAGTTCTTCATGGCAGCTTGCTGCTATTGCAGGACCTGCTTTGGGAGGTCTGTTGTACGGATTTATGGGAGCTACCGGCACATATGTCGTTTCTGCCTCACTTACTTTCTCTGGGACATTGCTCATTTGGTTCATTCCAAGTCAGCCAATCGCCTCATCGAAGAGCGAAGAGACAGTATATGATAGTCTGAAAAAAGGTATTCACTTCGTATTCAAAAACCAGGTTATCGTCGGAGCTTTATCGCTCGATCTCTTCGCCGTTCTTTTCGGAGGAGCAGTTGCGATGCTGCCTATTTATGCAAGTGATATATTGGTGATCGGACCCCAAGGTCTCGGGATTCTGCGAGCTTCCCCGGCCATTGGTGCTGTAGTGGTGGCATTCTGGATGGCGCACCGTCCGCTAAGGGGAGCCGTAGGGAAAAAACTTTTACTGGCAGTGATCGGATTCGGGCTGACGATTATTGTCTTTGGAGTTTCAAAAAGTCTTGTACTTTCAATCAGCATGCTGGCGCTTGGTGGAGGATTCGATTCTGTCAGTGTGATCGTGCGTTCAACATTATTGCAACTTTCAACTCCGAACAATATGCGCGGCAGAGTTGAAGCGGTGAACATGATGTTCATAGGATCGTCGAATGAAGTTGGAGCATTCGAATCCGGCGTTGCTGCGAAACTCATGAGAGTTGTTCCATCCGTGGTGTTCGGCGGATGCATGACGCTTCTTTCAGTCGGAGTAACGTCTAAGATCGCGCCGGTGTTAAGGAATTTGCAATATGAAGAATTGCTCTGCCGCGCTCAGATCGCAAAAGAAACGAAATGACAAGACTTGAAAAACTTCAGGAATTCCTGAAATCCGATCCTGATGATAGCTTCACACGTTATGCCATCGGATTGGAATATCGTGCTATGCAGGATATGCTCAAAGCAATCGAGATTTTCGAAGCGCTTGTTATAAGTGATCCAGGATATGCGGCAACATACTATCAACTTGCCGATTGTTACCGGCAAATGAAGGAAAACGAAAAGGCAAAATCTTGCTATCGGAAAGGGATTATCCAGGCAAGAGCTGCACAGGATTTACATGCTGCCGGCGAATTGCAGATGGCACTTGATGAATTAGAAGATGAAGAATAATAATATGAAGAACGCATACATTATATCAGCTTGCAGAACTCCATTCGGGAAATACGGAGGTGCTTTGAAAGATGTCCGCCCGGATGATATGGCCGGGCTTGTTATCGCAGAGGCTGTAAAACGCGCAGGAGCGGATCCAAATGAGATTGACGATGTCATGATGGGTTGCGCAAATCAAGCCGGAGAAGATAACCGCAACGTTGCACGCATGGGAGCCTTACTTGCAGGATTACCTGAGCGGGTTCCGGCGACAACGATCAACAGACTCTGTGGTTCTTCTCTCGATGCAATTATTCAAGCTTCCAGAGCAATCATGACCGGCGAAGCAGATATAATCATTGCAGGGGGGGTCGAATCCATGACTCGCGCGCCATATTCACTTCCAAAAAATGTTTCCGGGTCAGCGCTTTTCGGAAATCTTATAGCATATGATACAGCACTTGGATGGCGTTATCCGAATCCCAAAATGGAAAAGATGTTTCCGCTCGAATCGATGGGTGAGACCGCCGATAATGTCGCTGACCAGTGGAAGGTTTCCAGAGAAGATCAGGATGCCTTTGCTCTTGAATCCCATCGACGTGCAATTGCAGCACAGGAGCGCGGAGCGTATGATGAGGAAATAGTACCCGTATCGATTCCACAAAAAAAAGGAGATCCGATCATCGTTTCAAAAGACGAACAGCCTCGGGCGGATACGACGCTGGAAAAACTGGCAAAACTTTCACCGGCATTTCACAAAGACGGACGCGCAACTGCGGGGAATTCAAGCAGCCTGAATGACGGAGCAAGTGCTGTTGTTGTTGCAAGTGAGGAGGTCGTGGAAAGACTGGGCATCGAGCCGCTTGGAAGATACGTTGCTTCAGGAGTTGAAGGAGTTTCTCCGAGAATCATGGGAGTAGGACCGATCTTTGCAGTACAAAAAATATTGAACCGAACCGGACTTAGTATAGATGATATTGATCTGATCGAGCTCAATGAAGCCTTCGCATCGCAAAGTCTTGCGGTGATCCGCCATTTCAAACTCAGCATGAATAAAGTCAATGTCAATGGCGGAGCCATTGCTATCGGTCATCCATTAGGAGCAAGCGGCGGAAGGCTTGTGGCTACGTTACTTTATGAAATGCACCGCCGCAAAGTGAAGCGCGGCATTGCTACTATGTGCA
>PLXB01000385.1 GCA_003151215.1 Ignavibacteriota bacterium | reverse complement strand
ACATACATGAGTGTTTTCCCTATAATTGTATCTCCAACAAAGACATCCATTTCATACACCGAACAACTAAAACTCCCAATAGGGACAGTTACGGAAGTGTTTATACTTGATAGTAATACGATAATTTTTCCGGCATAAACATAGCCGTTTATTTTTAAGGGTATGCCGGTAATTTTCGATATAGTATCGCCGGCTATTCCCGGGAATGGCGATAGAATGGATAAGGTAGAAGCAGGAGTAAATTGTTCCAACATCCAGGATGTACCATCAGCAGATAGTGTTAACCCGGTGGAATCGCTAAGAGAAATATTTTTTTGACTGTTAGAAATAAACGAGGAAATGATCGTAACGGTATCTTGCGATGAAGTGAGTGATGAACCATTGGCATTTAAACTATCGTCGAGGTATATCCACATTGATCTATCCGTGAATGTTTCCGGAGTTGACTGTGTAGAATTTTTGCAGCTTGCAATTAGGAAGCAAGCGATGAAGATAAAAGCGAATCGAGTTTTCATTATGCGATCAATTCATAGAACTGTGATAATGGGTGAGAGTTGCAACAACGGAGTGACAATGACTGTTCTCCCCGCTGGCAACAATTGTCTGTGCGGGGCAGATGCTTTCAAGGTAAAAGCTTAAAACTTAAAATAGCTTCCCGATTTCAAGATTTGCCGTTATTCCGACGTAACTATATTTGGGAGTTACCGTTGCCGAAAGCATCAAGCCCAGTCCTACCGGCCCTAATTTCACCATTGCTTCTGCTTCTCCGCCAACTCCGAGATAGGTCGTGTGGATGCGAACAAGATCAAGGAATCCTAAGCCTGCGGCGATTCTCAACATACTATTCGAGCTCTGCGATAATCTTCCATAATAGAGGCCGCCTTCAAGACCGACCTGATCGTCAGTCTTTTTTACAGCAGTTGTCCCGGCTACATTTACGCTTAGGCTGCTGACATCCCAGGCATAAGTTAACTGTACATGTGCCAATAACCCTGTAGGTACTTTCGCACCTAAGCCTGCAGTAAGCCAAAAAAGTTTTGTGTCGCTCGAAGGAGATCCGCTTTCCTGGCCTGAAGTCTGTGAGTAGCTATTTGCCGAGCAAGAAGCGATTATAAAAAAAACAGCGATATATTTAATCATCGTGGCTGAAAAAAAAGATAACAACTAATGCAAAGATAATACATTATTTCTCCGGTTCAGGATATATGAAAAAAGTATAGTACGAGGACCTTGTACCGTAATCAGTGGCTCATTTAACCTACGAGTGGCGAGAACTGCCGTGTATGAGGGTCGTATGCAAAGAGCTCTGCCGTTGCGATCTTAAAGAACCATCCGTGAAGACGCAATGAGCCGGAGGACAGGCGGCTTTCTACGCAGGGATAACTGCGTAAATTCTCAAGGCCGAACAATACATTTTCTTCGGCAAGGGCAGTTTGGCGTGCCTGGTTTTCCGTGATGTGAGTGTAATCATTATTTAACGTAGTAAGCACCGGCGATGCAAGTTTCAGCCAGTCACGAAGATGCGGTGTCGTATCACTTACGGGCGTCTCTCCAAGCAGCGCTGAGATCGCTCCGCACTGTGAATGACCGCAGATGACGATGTCGCTGACACTGAGATTCACTACGGCGAATTCAATAGCCGCGGCAGTAGAATTCGTATCGCCCGTTGCGCTTGCCCGGGGAACAATATTACCGATGTTCTTGACAACGAAAAGATCACCCGGCTGGCTCTGCGTGATAAGCTCTGCGAGTACACGCGAATCCGAGCAGGTGATAAAGAGTGTATGGGGATTTTGCCCGTCCTTCGAAAGTTTGCTGAAAAGTTGGCGGTAATTGCCAAATTCGTCGTTATGAAATTTGTGAACCCCTTCGATGAGTCTCTGCATACGATCGTAATCAATTGAGAAGGTCTTCTAACAATTCGCTATTCGTTTTGTTGCAGGATTCTCACTTCCGGGACACTTTGATCAAATAATCCTGGATAGAAAAAAAGACGAATCTTCTTGGATTCTGCCCTTTAATCTATTGAGATCGGGGAAAGATGACTCATACCAAACTCAGGCTTCCTTCATAGCTTCGATATGCCATGATCCGAAATAATTGATCTGATGCGCATTATTAAGCGCTAAAATATGGTGGATAGATTCTTTTTCTTCGTCAGTCTGTGCCAGAACTTCGAATACATATCCTCCGTTTGCCATGGCTGTTTCGTAGATATGCAATACTTCATTGTCCACATCTCCGTATGCCCGAAGTTTTTTTGCGATCTTCGCGGCAACTCCGTGATGCACTCCCTCAACATCCAAAATTTCAATGCCTGCTGAACCATAGAAGATATCTATCTGATCTTCTCTGACTCCGCTTCGTAATAATTCATCCATTGCACTCCTGGCATCCATATCGGTGTCAATGATCGCGCATACACGGTTTACCGGGTATGTCGCGAAATCGTTCTGATTGTTTTTTTTCAATGTTTCCATTTTTATAAGTTATTATGTAGATTCTACTCCAAACCCAAATCAATGTTGCAAAATATATTCCACAAAGCAATTAAACTGCAACCATATATAATGAATGAGCTTATAGTGAAAACACTTAATAATACACTCTGCGCACCGGAATGTGTTTTCGTATTGGCCTCATATCCAGACGCAAAAGTACCCCCGTAAGAGCTAAGGTACCTGCTATAGAAAATACTGCAAAACCAATATTTTCAAAGTCTGGGGTGATCTCGATCTGTGCAAGTAAAAATATTGCCGCTCTATAGGTGAGGTAGAGTAAGATTCCAATAAGAGCATGCCCCAAAAGAAAATGCCCCACGTTAAAGCTCTTTTTTTTCGAAGAAACCAACTGTCTCATACTATATACTTAGATTTCTGAATTTTTTGGAAGGGGAATACTAAAGGGAATGGGGAAGAGGGAATCGGGGATATTTATGCAATCAACTGCACTTTCTCTAGGAAAAAACCGTGCCAGAAAAAAATGATGTGGTCTTTTCTTGTACTGATATCTGATATTTTGTTTCAGAAAAAAAAGGAAAAGGCAGCCGAGGTGGCTGCCTTTTCCTTTTCATCTCTCTGAGACGAATGTTTACATTGATTCTACATAGCCGCTGCTAAAGTAATTTATTTCACGAGCTTTACCGCTTCCAAGTGATTTGCGGATCATTTCTTTGTCGTTATCGCTATAAGCGGGAACAACAAAAACATATTCGCCGCGCAATAGAGCAGATTCATAGGTGCGAAGCAGCGATTTCCCGATTTCGCCGAAGGAATGAAATTTCTTTGCCATTTTTGCAAAAAAGCCGTGACCCGTACCTTTTGGATTTAAAAGATCAATACCCTCTCTGCCATAGAGGATCTCAATATCCTCTTCTCTTGCCCCGGTTTTTATGAGGGCATCGAGTGCCTGAGATGCATTATCTCGCTCATTAACGATTGCACAGATGCGCCGGTCCGGATATATCATCAAGCGGTCGGGTTTATTCAAGTATAGTTCGTGCATAAATTCTGATAAGGTAATAGTTTAGAAAATGAACAAAGTGGGATAAGCAAGCAATAATTGCCAGTGTACAACATAGAATGCTCTCAAATAAAACGATACAAAGGATATGCCAAACAGCGGACAGATTTTTTTTACGGAACATTCTCTGTTATTCTTTTCTTATACAGAAGTATTTTTTATTATAATCAACACTATGAAAAAAAACCTTCTCCAGCCGGAAACACGCGCTGAAATACTTGCCCGCATCGATAAGCTTTCACCCGATGCCAAAAGCCAGTGGGGAAAGATGAATGTCAATCAGATGCTGCGGCATACGACATATGGCTTGGAAAATGCTATGGGCGAAATGGAAGCAACTGCTAAATCAGGACCAATCATGAGGGTGATCATGCGTTTTGTCGTGCTGAAAACCGATATTCCTGCCCCGAAAGGAAAGGCTGAGACATTTCCGGAATTCAATACCGTTGAAAATGGAGTGAATCCAACTGATTTTAATGCGGAGCGGGGGCAATTAAAGGATGCAATCAACCGATTCCCTTCTAATTCAAAATACGGTGCAGAAAGCCCGCTTCTCGGAAAAATGTCAAAACAGGATTGGGCGCGACTCAATTACGGACATCTCGATCATCATCTCCGCCAATTCGGAGCATAACGATTTCAGGGCGGGCTTGACCCGNNAAAGACGAAAAGGAATATATTCTCGGCATTAATCAGGTCGAACTTGAGCGGCTTGAATTCCAGCATGGAGTCTGGAAAAAAGTAACGGATAATTTTTTTGATAGAATAGGTGTATCGAAAGGATGGAAATGCCTTGATGTTGGAGCAGGACCGGGATTCGTTGCCATGGATCTTCGTGAACGAGTAGGAGATAACGGCGAAGTAGCTGCTCTTGAACCTGCACAATATTACCTCGATCACTTTAAAGATGAAGCCGATAAGCGAGGATTGAAAAATATAAATTATGTTAATGGTACTGCCGAAACGGCAGTGTTACCAAAAGATCATTATGACCTGATCTTTGTCAGATGGGTGATTGGCTTCGTGCCCGATCCGGAAAAATTTATTGTGAATCTTCTGCCATCGCTGAAAAAAGGCGGAGTGATCGCTATTCAGGATTATCTTTACTCCGGCTTAGGGCTCTATCCCAAAGGGGGTGCATTCGACAATGCTCTTGATATGGTCATCAAACATTGGGCTGTCAGCGGCGGAGATGCATTTGTCGCAGCGAAAATCCCGGCGATCTTTCGTAAGCACGGAGTAGAACTTGTTGATTATTCTCCTCAATGCCTTGCAGGAGGACCCGATAGCGATGTTATCGAATGGGCAGATAAATTCTTCACCAAACACATGCACTTAATGATCGAAAGTGGTGCAACGACAAAAGAAATGGGCAATGCCATGCTCGAAGATTGGTACGCGCACCGGAAAAACCCTGATACGATTTTTTGCTCGCCGATAGTAGTTGATATGGCGGGACGGAAGAATTAAAAATTAAAAATGTAAAAT
>PLXB01000019.1 GCA_003151215.1 Ignavibacteriota bacterium | reverse complement strand
ATGGATTCAAAATGGTGATGAATATCTTTAACGACTCACGCATCACGTTAGCATCGAGTTGTATCGGGTTTATTCGCCGGGCTATTGACGAATCTCTCTCCTTTTCTAAAACGCGGATGCTCTTTGGAGAGCCGATGTTTATGAAACAAAATACGCAGATGAAACTTGCGGAAATGCAGGCGTCACAAATCCTCATCGAAAGCGCAGTCTATCAGGCGGCATGGAAAGCGGATAGAGGTATGGATATCCGTGTCGATGCGGCAACAGTAAAATATTTTGGCGCCGAGATCGCCAATAAGGTAGTCGATACCGCTGTTCAGCTTCATGGTGGCGCCGGTTTCATTGCAGATTTCCCCATCGAAATGTTCTTTCGAGATGTCCGTATTTTCCGTCTATTCGAAGGAACAAGCGAAGTGCAGCTATTGACTATCGCTAAAGAGATGATAAAATCGAAGATTTTGTGATTGGGTGGATTTGGTCTGTGGGAGCGTAATAGTTGTAGGCGCTGGTTTCACCCAACTCCCTGAAATAGTCCAAAAATTCTAAGCTTCAAAGGAGCATAATATTTGTACCCCCGACGTGAGCCGGGGGTATAGGAGCAACACAAGTTAAAAGCTTTGTAGGTGCGGCATATTTATCACTTAGGAAGAATATGTTGCTCCTACGAAGCTTTTTTTGATTTTTTACTTTGACCGAGCTAAAAGTATGGCGAAACTGATTCTGATATCTATCGAACCATCCCTTATGGCACGACCACTTGAATAACATTGGATAATGGGCCTGCAGAAGGAACGAAGCCATGGGGTATTGAGCCAATTAATTTATCAAATGGGTCTGTACTACACGGAGGCTCGTATGCAATCCCAAAGTATAACGTATCCCCAGAAGATATATTATTATCTTTTTTCAAAAACGCTATGCTTGCTGTTCCATCCGAGAGGGCAATGGAGGTCCCAACTGCAAAGTAAGTATTAATATTCATCGGATCAATCGTTGGGGTTTTGCTTACATATGTTAGACTTGCACCGGCTCGACTCGTGTTCGTATCAGGTACGGAAAAGCTTACGGTAGCAGTGATTTGGCTATCATTCGGATATGATCGATATGGGGAGTAGTTGATACTTAGCATCACACTATCCTCTTTTAAAGTAGTTAGTGTTCTCGGCACCAGAATCTCCGGAAAATGGCCATGTGTTTGATATATTGGAAGAATGCCAGAACCTACAAATTCGACATTTGTCCACTCATATGACGAAAAGCCGCTTTTGCTGCATTTAATGTTATAGTATCCAGCGGGTACATTTGTAAGCGTCCAAAAGCCTAGGCTGTCTGTTGTAGTCTTAATTCCAGTGCCTATTAACTCAATCGCTATTCCAGCAGAAGAGGGTAATTCCATGCAATTACTATCGACAAGGACAATCTGCCCCGTAATACTTCCGGTTGATAGTGGTGATGTTGGCGTGCCTTTACATCCAGCGACCATCACAATTATGACCAGACACAACATTAACTTCATAAGTCATCCTCAATTCATGGAATAGGTGTTAATATAATAACGCGACACAAGAAGGTTGGTTACACTCAGATATCCGAATAAGGGGCTCACCATCTCACTTTCCTAAAGAGCTGATAGCTATAGGAGAGAATTTCCCGGTTTGAGAAAAATTAAATCCAAGATAATTCATACAAATCTGCAATCTGTGAAAATCCAATCGTCCATCTGAACTGTATAAGAGAAAAAGCGGGCATTTACTTCAAATTCTGAAAAAGGTCCGCAATCAATTTTCGCTTAGTACATTCATTATTTGAAAGGATATCGCAATGATAGCAATGCATCTTAAATGGGATGGCGTTACGCCCGAACAGTACGAACAAGTTCGCAGTATTGTCAACTGGGAAGGNNGTAGAAGTCTATCCCGTCCATGCTATCTTTACTCCGGGTTACGTACCCAAGTCCGAGTTGGAAACAGCTTAAAAGGTTATCCTTCATATTACATCAGCATGAGCGATCACCTGTTTTTTGAGCACTCGGGTGATCGTTCGGCGTATGGGCTGTGCCATATATCATAGCCCGTTCTTATTCAACCATCCGAGCGAATACTCTGCTATTTCTCGCCATCCGTGATCTATCACGATAGAGTGTCCGCGATTGGCGAAGGATTTGAAATCGGTCGTTGCGGGCGATTTCCGATATTTCCGGAAAGCCGCCTTCACCAGCACAGGTGGCACGATGTGGTCTTCTTCACCGGAGATGATGAGGAGAGGTCCGCGTGTCCTGTTGGTAGTATTGATTCGTGTCTCGGAGAACGGATTCAGCGTTGCCGTCGCAGCCTGAAAGAGCGGACGTGCGGGGGCAGGCATTGTAGCGCGATCGTAGAGCTCTTTCGCTTCTTTTTCCGGGACGGCATTTGCAAAGGCATACCGAAATTCGTCATAGGATAGCGAAACTGCTTTCGTGAGATTGAACGGATTGCCAATGATTGGCAAGGACGCCCGAATCGTAGAGATAGGCAATTGCCATACGCCTTTGATTGGTGCAGGGTCGATGGCGACTGCAGCAGCAGCAATACCTCGACCGAGAAGCTCCTGCACGAGTAACCCGCCGAATGAGTGACCGATGAGAATTGGTGGAGTGCTGAGCGATCCAATAACCATAGCGTAGCTACTCGCAACTTCCTTCACGCCGCGATTTGCGATGGCTTTGGAGTTCGTCCGCGATGTCGCTACCGTCTCCGAATCCCCCGGCCAACCGGGATTCGAAACCTCATATCCTTTCTCTGTAAAGAATGCCATCCACGGCTCCCAGGTGCTGCTGTGCATCCAAAGACCATGTACGAATATAATCGGCGGCTTTGCCATAATTTTCTCCTTATTCAATTCTAAAAATATGGCGAAAGTCTGTAAACTTACAGATTATTTAGGGCGAGGGCCTGACATTTGAAAATTCGCGGCTGAAATTAGTATAGGAGGACCGGCATCAAGATGGAGCACTTTGAAGCCAGATGTTTCGATTAAGGAGACAAGTTCTGTTGTTGTCCAATAGTGAGGCGGCCCGATATGCCAGACCCATCCTTAGGTACATGAACGTTACGATTAAGAAATGCAGGATTTAAATAAAAAAGCGTTTTCCGGACTTCTCTGGCTTATCGTTAGTCTTGCGTTGATGCTGTTTCTTCCTGCATGGACTCTCGATTACTGGCAAGCATGGGTTTTTCTGGCTGTGTTTTCTGTGTCGGTGTTTACGATTACGCTTTATCTTATTAGAAAGGATCCGAAGCTCCTGGAACGGCGGGTGAAGGCGGGCCCTACTGCCGAGAAACAGAAGGCCCAAAAGATCATACAATCCCTTGCTCAGATAGCATTTATCGCTGTGATCGTTTTTCCTGCAATCGACCATCGTTTTACATGGTCTGTTGTGCCGTTGAGTGTAAGTATCGCTGGAGATATTCTTGTCGCGCTGGGCCTTCTCTTTGTATTTTTTGTATTCAAAGAAAATACTTTTACTTCGGCAACTATTGAAGTTGGGGCAGAGCAAACAATTGTAACGACAGGGCCCTACGCGCTCGTGCGTCATCCGATGTATATTGGAGCCCTCGTTATGCTTTTAGGTGTCCCTCTCGCGCTTGGTTCGTGGTGGGGATTGTTTGCCGTTATCCCAATTACGATTGTTATCGTATGGAGACTGCTTGATGAGGAAAAATTTCTGATAAAGAATCTCCCAGGTTACTCTGAGTATCAAAAGAAGGTGAGGTATCGCCTGCTGCCATTCTTCTGGTAATTATTGGTGTGCTGTTCTGAGATTGCCGGTCTTTTTTAGCTCATGTCTGCCAGGATACTCCCCCTTTTTGAGTGGAAAAATGATGTCTTCTTTTTAAAGATCGTGGGTTTTTGGTGAAATGGCACGAAATAAGCGGTATGGCCAATAAATGAATGAGCCAAACCGATTATTGAAGAGATGACCGTTTCAACTCGCAAGAAAGTTGCCGGTATTGTGCTGTTTTTAGCGGTCTCCGTTGGGATATTCGTGGTTTTCTTCTTTGATGGTATCTTCGCCAATATACTAAGGCAAAAGCTGGTGGAGGGTGTGCATGAGGGGACGCACGGTGAATACCAGCTTAGCTTCACAGGATTCCACTATCACAGCGGGGTGGTATTCGCAGCCGGTATGGACCTCAGCCGTTCGGGCTATATGCCAAACGAACGAGGCACGACCCTGCGCCGCCTTGCCATCGATTCCGTCCGGTTAAGTGGCGTCTGCTGGTGGGATCTGCTTTGGGGGAAACCCTTCCTTTTCTCCAGCCTCCAGACCTATAATCCCCAAATTTACCTGTGTGATGCTGCAGAGGAGCGGGCACGAACTAAGCTCATCCTGCCCGATACTGTGGAAGCGGCAGCCAGTTCCTCTCAGAATGAATTCGTTTCAATAAAGAATGTAAGCATTCCGAATGTTGCAGTCTTTGGGCGAAATCAGGCTCGGGATACTGCGGTCGGTAGCCTCTCATTCGTCTGTCAGGATCTTACGTATGATTC
>PLXB01000197.1 GCA_003151215.1 Ignavibacteriota bacterium | reverse complement strand
ATTCAGGAAGTCTATCGTATGCAGGGCGTGAAGATCTCCGATAAACATATCGAGATCATCGTCCGCCAGATGCTTGGCAAGGTTAATATCACAAGCTCCGGCGATTCGCTCATGCTCGAGAATGATGAGATCGATAAGCAGAAAGTGGCCATCGAAAACGACATGCTTCGCAACTCCGTCTTTATTACCAAACGCGGAGATTCGAAATTCAAGATCGCGCAGATGGTTGACAAAAAACGCTTCAAGGAGATCGCAGGCGAACTCAAGAAAAAAGGCAAGGCTGCTCCTGAAGCACGCAATGCCGAACCTGTTCTTGGCGAACCGGTACTTCTGGGAATTACTCAAGCAGCGTTGACAACAGAAAGCTTTATTTCTGCTGCCAGCTTCCAGGAGACAACAAAGGTGCTGACCGAAGCCTCGATCCAGGCAAAGGTTGATACATTGCTTGGTTTGAAGGAGAACGTCATCGTCGGACATCTTATTCCGGCTGGTACCGGACTTCCGAAGTTCAAGCAACTTCTTGTCATTCCTGAAGACATGCAGGAAGGTCATCTGAGCCAGCTCGTCATCGAAGAACCAGCACCAAAAGCAAAACGCGCAAGAGTCGCAGCGTAAGGGAAAAGCTGAAATATAAACTATGAAAGCTCGCTAAATTGGCGGGCTTTTTTATGAGTAAGATTTTGGTCTGTTGGTATCTGAAAAGGAGGCATTTCTCCGGCACTAAAATTGTCTCCAAGAGGTTCTCTTAATAATAATGATGCCGTAACCCTAAATTACGGCACATTTCATTAGTTTACTCCCGTTTTTTGCTTTATCAACATTAGAGGGGTATAATATAAACCCCATGGCACGCGGCTTAAACAACTGCCCTCTTTTTTGCCGAAAAACGATTTAGATTTCATAGATCGTACCTGCCACACATCAAGCTGATGAAGCAATCGGAATAACGGGTTGTGCCTTAGAAATGCTGTATCAACAAATATAAAAAACACAAGATGAAATATTCATTTCTTCTGCTGTTTCTTTTCGGCTGCGCTTCGGATCCTGCTTCTGTTCCTTTTTTAGCTCCGAAGGTTGCGTCTGTTCCTGTCATTCCGCCATCGGCAAATAATCCGGGTTTTTATCAGGGTTATGCCGTTGCCTCACAATTTAATTCTGCAACACATTCATTTCAACGTGCGGCAGCCGATTCGACCAATGCTCAGATCAGAGTCGTCGAAGCTGACAATGAAATTAAAGCGACGATCTCCATTAACAGCGAAGACCGCCCGTATGATGTTTTCCTTTTTTTGCATAACGGATATTATATCGGCAACGATAGTATCAGCTATGCATATTTTTCTGCCGATTACAACACCATCGTCTGGGGTCGCAAATCTCCTGATGACGGCAATATCTATAAAACGGTTTATGCCACGCGGTAAGAAAAGAATAAGATTGAAAACATGAACGATAAAAAAAAGGCCGCCGGATCGGCGGTCTTTTTTTTTCTCTTATCTGTTAATAGTCTCGGCACTAAAATTATATTGATAAGGTTCTATAAGAAGGAGGCATGACCATACCAGCCTAAAAATATGGAGAATGTTTCCGGATAAATTTCCCGTTTTTGCTTTCAACATTTGTGGGGTAAAGCAGCCCCAACTCTGCGACTTAAAACGAAGCCCCCTTATTTTCTGCCGCCCGGATGATCCATCCGATCTTTTTGCCATTACTTTTGGCTGATGCCCCCTTACTATATCTTTTATTCGAAACGGATTTATCAAATGTAAAATACCGATGATGAAATATTCATTGCTTCTGCTTCTATTTTTAGGCTGCGCTTCAGACCCTGTTTCGACTCCTGCTCCCATTCCGAAACCCGCACCTACTCATACTCCTGTCCCGCCATCAGCAAAGAGCCCGAGTTATTATCAGGGATATGCAGTAAGCTCGCAATTCAATACTGTAACACATACCTTTCAGCGTGCGGCAGGCGATTCAGTAACTGCACAGATCAGAGTCGTCGAAGCCGATGATGAAATTCACGCAACAGTTTCCATTACTAATGGAGATAAGCCATTCGAAGTCTTCCTTTTTTTGCATAACGGATATTATATCGGCAGCGACAGCATAAGTTATGCATATTTCTCCGGTGATTATAACACTATTGTCTGGGGGCAACGATCGGCAGATAGCGGCAATCTGTACCAAACGATTTATGCATCAAGATAGAAGATAAAAAGTAGAAGATAAAAAATCAGAAATATAAATAATGAAAAAAATCCGCAGGCCTCGGCGGATTTTCTATTTTAAAATATAATTGTTCCGGTATTTCCAGGATGATAATAATTACGTAACACATTCGTAATGTTACGGTAATATAATTTTGCTAACTTTGTATCCTGTATTAAAAAGCCACATGTGCTGAGATATCAATTCTATATTATTCTCTATCATTATTGATTGTTCCTATGAAAAAATCACTGCGAGTTGTTTTTATACTGATTTTAGTCCTTTTTTGTCCTATTTTGAGTCAGGCTCAATCTACACTGATACATTACTGGCATTTCAATACGCTGAACAAAGCATACAACAATCCGAATATTCCTCCGTTAACAGCAGATTTTTCCATTCTTGATACAAGCAAGGTGAAACTGGTGTACAAACTGACTCCCGGTACATCGAGTAATTATGCAGGATTTATTGATAATGTTGCCGGAGATACGATCAATTCACGCAACGGCACTCCTGCCGGGCAGGGATTGCGCTTCCGAAATCCGAGTGACAGCGCGGAACTTCGGATGTATATTCCTTCAACAGGGTATAAAAATATTGTTCTTAAATGGGAAGTAGAATCTTCAAGCGTTGGCAGCGGGCAGAAAACTCAGTTATTCGATTACAGTATCGACAGTGGACTGACATGGAAAACTTCGGGATTGAGCATTACCAGTGTTGATATCACACAGGCTGTATTTCAGGGATCAAGTTGGGGACTTATCACCGTCAGTATAGCCGGTGATACGCTTGCTAATAATAATCCGAATCTGGTTTTTAGAGTGAAGTTTGCAGGTAACACCACGCTCTTAAGTGGAAATAACCGGTTTGATAATATTACTGTTGACGGTACATTCATACCGCCTGTTTCTAATGTTCCTCTAACGCTGATCGATTATTGGAATTTTAATAATCTTACGACGGCATATCATGATCCGAATATTCCCCCGTTATACGCAAGTTATTCTGCGATCGATACATCAAGCGCAAGAGACGTTTATATGCTTGCACCCGGTACATCACCTGCATACGCAGGATTTATCGATAACAATCCCGGTGATCTGACAAATGCCCGTAACGGTGCTCTCGCAGGACAAAGCCTTCGGTTTCGCAATCCGAGCGATAGCGCCGAACTCAGGCTCTACATTCCGACAATTAATTATAAAAACATTGTTATTAAATATGCACTCCAATCATCGAGCGCTGCAAGCGGTCAGAAGACGCAACTATTTGATTACAGCACCGATGGCGGAAATACCTGGAAGACATCGGGATTATCGATCACGAGTCTGGATGTTACGCAGCCGCAATTTCAAGGTTCGAACTGGGGATTTGTAACGGTCAATTTAGCTTCCGATTCAACAGTCAACAATAATTTTAATGTGATATTCAGAATTAAATTTTTAGGCAATACGACAGGAGTAAGCGGTAACAACCGTTTTGATAATATCACTGTCGAAGGCACCTATACGCCTGCGGTTATTTCTGTTACAAGCCCTTCCGCCGGCAATATTCTCACGGTCGGAAAACATCAGGCAATATCTTTCACTGCCACGGAGACTGTCGGCAAGAACAGGCTTGTTCAATATTCGACGAATCGCGGATTGACCTGGACATTTATCGCATTAATACATGGAACATCTCTTGATTGGATCGTGCCGAATACTCCTTCGACGACTGTGTATTTGCGAGTCGTTGATGAAAACGCAAATTGGGCAGCGACCGGACCATTCACGATTTTTTATCCCGGAGATGGAGTTATTTCTATTAAAACTCCCTCGGCAAACGATACGCTTATTTTCGGAGCAACAGAGACGATCGTTTTCAATGTTTCCGGTCTTGTCAGTGAAACAAGGTTTATAGATTATTCTCTCGATTCCGGAAGAAACTGGACAAATATCGGATCGGTAAGCCTTGCAAACACTATTGCCTGGCAGGTTCCAAGCATTCCGACGACAAAAGCATTCATCCGTGTTCGCGATACGGTCAATGTCGTCGGTATCAGTCAGCGTTTTGCAATCGCCCCTCCGCCGGTACCTGCTGTAAACAGATCGGTCATTCATTATTGGAATTTTAATAAATTACTTGCAGCATTTCACAATCCTGGAATTCCTGTGCTGAAAGCGGATTATTCAGTGATCGATACAAACTCGGCAACCATAGCATATACACTTGAACCAAATACATCGACTGCCTATGCAGGATATATCGATAATGTCGCAGGTACATTCGTCAATGCAAGAATGAACGCCGACAGCGGTCAAGCGTTGCGGGTTCGTAATCCGAGCGATAGCATGGAATTGCGCTTCAATATTCCGACGACGAATTTCTCAAGCATCGTTTTAACATATGCTCTGGAATCATCGAGTACGACAAGCGGACAACTAACAGAATTATTCGATTATAGTGTTGATGGAGGTCTGACATGGAAGAAAAAAACCAGCGGACTTTTAGTAAACGGGGTGAACATCGATACGCTTGATGTAACACCCGTTCAATTCCAGGGCACAAGCTGGGGCTTGGTAACAATCGACTTTTCAAGTGATGCCACCGTTAATAATAACAGCAAGTTTATTTTCAGGGTGAAATTTAGCGGCAATACGTCGAAAACAAGCGGCAATAACCGCTTCGATAATGTCACAGTTGAAGGTCAATCAACTCTCCCTCTGCAAACAAGTCTTATCCATTTCTGGCATTTCAATAATCTTCTGACTGCCTACCATAATCCCGGAATTCCTTCGATCAAGGCTGATTTCTCCGCTATCGATACGAATAAAGCCGCAATAGTCTATTTGCTGGAACCGGGCACATCAACTGCGTATGCAGGGTATATCGATAACGTTGCCGGTTCGCATACGAATGCTCGATTGGGAGTAGATAGCGGGCAAGCCCTCCGTGTTCGCAATCCGAGCGACAGTATGGAATTGCGATTCTACATTCCTACGACGAATTACAAAAACATTACTCTGAATTATGTCGTCGAATCGTCAAGCACTACAAGCGGACAGTTAGCAGAGCTTTTCGATTACAGTATTGATAGCGGGACGACATGGAAAACGACGGGCTTGAATATGACGATCGATTCCATCACCCAGCCGCAGTTCCAGGGAACAAATTGGGGATTAATATCCATCAATTTTGGAGCCGATACGAACGTCAATAATAATCCGAGACTTGTCTTCCGGATCAAGTTCGGAGGCAACACATCCAAAACCAGCGGAAATAACCGATTTGATAATGTCACCGTCGAAGGAACGCCGACAGTTACTTTGCCTCCACCCGCTCCGGCGATTACTATCAGCTCTCCTTCTCTGCATGATACATTAGTTATTGGCTTGCATAAAACAATTTCTTTCTTTACTCAGGGTGCAGTTTCATCGAAACGTACGATCGAATACTCGCCAAACGGTGGAACGGCATGGAACTCTGTCGGTACTGTTACCGGAACGACGACATTTGATTGGATAGTACCGGTTGCCCCGACAAGCACCGGTCTTATCCGCGTCCGAGATACTGCGAACGTCATCGGAATAAGCGGAATATTTGCAATCGTTCAGCCCGGATCGGTGAGTTCTGTTACTGTAGGAACAACTCCGGGAATTGTGACCGAAGGACAAACGGCTCCTATTTCCTGGACCACCACCGGGTATCTCGGAGGATCAGTGAATATCGATCTCAGTCTCGATACGATGAAAACCTGGACGCCGGTTAAAACGGCATTCGCGTATAAATCCTCATCGAGTTATTCGTGGATCGCACCGGACTCTCTGCATTTCGGAGCAGTGATCCGCCTGACTTTCGCATCCGGCGCTCAAGGTGTATCTGCGCCATTTAATATCACTCCGGTTTCTGCTATAGTTGCAGGGAATATGATTACTGAAGCAGTTCGCATCATGCCGAATCCCTTTGCGCAAAGCGCAAAGATCTTCTACCAATTGAATGAAGATGCGCAGGTTTCACTCATTGTTCGAGATCTGCTCGGAAGAGAAGTCGCACACATCGGCCCAGATATGCAATCGGCAGGGTCGCATGAAATGATCTTAGACGGATCGCGCCTGATCCAGGGAACATATTTATACATACTGACTGCCGGAGGAGCGGTCAATCAGGGGAAGATCGTCATCGCCAGATAAAAAAAGCGAGAACTTCTATCTCCTGTCAAAGCCCGGACGTGAAGCCGGGCTTTTGTCTTAAAAAAATGAGGCTCCCCGAAGGGAACCTCAGCCACGGGATACAATCTACCATCTACAAAGAGACGGTAAATGTTTGGAAGGACCCTTTTCACACGATGATCAAATTGTACCCGGCGGAAATCGCGGAGTAGGAATCGAACGGCATGGCGCAGCACTGCGCAAATGATGAACGGGGAAATTTATAAGAAGAGTAGTAGAAAAGGAAGGAGCGAGTTAAGGAAACCCGGGGCTTCGGTTTGGACTATAGATTCTTTGCCATGACATCGATACGGGCGTAAAATATCCCGATATTTATCGTCTCTGAACTGCGGCGCATCACATCAACTTAAAAGCTATGCCATTGATTCAGGAACAAAGCTACGCTATTCCAATGCGAATACTGTTACATAATTTTGGAAAAATGTTACATGATTCACACATCTTCAATGACGGTTTGAAGAATAAAAAAAGGAGATTTGAATGGTAAAAAAAGCCCGCCAATTTGGCAGGCTTATTCTTTACTTCTTTGAGGAGGGTGGATTCTTCTATCTTTCTATGATAAACCTGTCGTAGCTCTGGAAGCTCTTGCCGCTCGCATCAGTGCCGCTGACGTGGACAACATATGACACCGCAGGCGCTGTTGAATTCCAATTCCAGACCTCCGATGCTGATGCCGACGTGATGATCTTGCCTAAGACATCAAGCACTTCGATCTTCGCATTGCGAATCCCCGGAATTGCAACGGTAATATATCCATGCGTCGGATTCGGGTAGAGCGTTATATGCTGTCCAGCTACAGGAGTATTATTCACTCCGAGTACGCCATTCTTTCGCAACCCTTGTAGCGGGAAATCCATGGAGATAATCCCTTGCTCAGCTGTAATAATTACTTCGTCGTAATAGACGCCGTTATTGACTGTCGTCATTGCAATCGTTACTGCCATCGATTGCCCGGGTGTCAGCGTGAAGGGCAGCGTATTCGATGGGGCGATATTGGTAATGGCAAAGCTGACATTATTTAAAAGCGACACTCCGGTGATCTTCAGATTTGTCGTGCCGGTATTGCTGAAATGAAAAGTTTGCGTCGTCACCGAGTTATCGCCGATCATTGCAAGAATATCCGTCGAACCTGCTGCAAGCGCAGTCGAGATGGAATCGGCTGTCGGAGGGATGGCAACGCCTGCAAGAATAAAATTCGGATAACTGCAGGATTGACGGTAATACCAGAGCTTGCCGGTATCCACTTCCAAATCAACTTCGCCGACATAACGATATTTGACTACCGGTACATTCGAACGTGGAGAAAATGTAACAGTGTACGTTTTTACTTCCAGTGGCGCGAGACGGTACGGGAAAGTAATTCCCGTGATCGGGAAGGCTTTATTATCTGCATAGAGGTATAACGAATCGCTGTTCAAAACCCAGAGCGAATCATACCGGTTGCTTTGGATCGTTACCGTATGTATGACGTCTCCATCCATGATGATCGGTCCGAAGAGATTCGAATCGATCGAAACAGTGACGCAAGGTTTCTGAAGAATCGGATCGACGATCTGGCTGCCCGTAACATAGAAGCCGTGATCAAATTTGGTTGAACCGCTGGTTCCGCTTATTGCAAGGATCAGTTCTTCTGAAGAATCCGTCGGATCTTTTGGCGCATAGCAGAGATTGGCGATAGAAATTATTTCATTCTGGAGCAGAACCGTCGGCAGGGTTGGAATCGGCGTGATGGTAAAATCTCCGGTATTGCTTTGAATAGTGAACGTTTGAATGATGAGCGGATCAGCCGATGAATTCTGCAGATAGATCGTATGGCATTCGCTCTGTCCATGGCTAAGTGGGCCAAAATCCCGCAAACGCTCGCCTGCATTAATGCTATCAATGAAGGGATAGGTGATCGTATCGCTCTGAACAATATTGTTCTGCGCCTTCAGGGCGCCTGCCTGGCTGAGCAGGACAAGTGCCAAAAGAACTCCAAAAATGCCGAAATTTCGTGTTTTCATAAGGATTCGAAGAATGATGAATAAAAAATGACCTTTACTGCTAAATAGAATGCTTTTTAGGGGAGAAAGTTACAGCTTATAAGGCATAATATTTCGAACTATTTTGGCATAAATCCGTTATATGCCGCTCTCCGATTAACAGTTGGAGCTACTAATGTGGGAGTCCGGTCCGCCAGGATAGGACGCCTGAACCACTCAAAAAAATCGCAGACTAAAGTCTGCGGCTACCAGAAAAAAGAATGGCTAAAAAGATCACAGGTTATATTAAGCTGCAGATTCCCGGAGGGAAGGCTACGCCTGCTCCGCCCGTCGGTCCGGCACTCGGACAAAAGGGCGTGAACATCATGGAATTCTG
>PLXB01000278.1 GCA_003151215.1 Ignavibacteriota bacterium | reverse complement strand
AATGCAATAAAAAGCCGGGTAAAACCCGGCTTTTTATTTGTCTGGGAATCCGCAACTCTTGGCTTATTGGGGTGTTATAGTAATTAAGAATTAAGAATTTGTCAACCCAACTAAGAGACATGCGCAAGGCATCCGTTTTGGTCAGATTAGTTGTATTTGGGTGGCTCCTCCTCGAGTCATGCTCGACCAAGCAACTTGCTCCCAACGAAGCTCCGACAGTCTCGATCGATTCTTCTTCCTATGTAGATATCCCTGCAGTTGCGTATGTAATCGGGCTCTCTCCAGACGGTTCACGGCTTGCACTTAGGGATGCTGACTTCGATATATCTGTATTTGACACAAAAAACGGAAGGAGAATTTGTTTTACGAATCAGGGTTGCAATTTCAATTATATAAAATTTACTCCGGATAATACGAAACTCTTTGGTGTACTCTATGGTACGTCATTAACGGGTGACCCGCAGTATTTGGCAAGAGTTTATGATCTTTCTGATTCGACGTTCAGACTCATTACAACGGTTTACAATTTTACCGGTCCGGAGATCTATGATGATGCAAGTAAAATTGTTGGTTGCTCAGCGCCGGGACAGTTCATGGTATATTCCGCGAAGAATGGAAGTCTCCTGAAGAAAATGACCAATCGCTCAATGGCAATCTATACCTTCGGATTTATTCGCGATGAAAATGCCGTGATTTTTCGGGACGAAGATACTGCGCGGGTCTGGAGTCTGACAAACGATAACGAGATCCGTCATTTTGTTTTTGAAGGTGGAACTAATGGTTATTCGGCATTCGGAACGTCTGATGAGGGGCACACACTCTGCGCTGGATCTAACTATTATGACACCCGTAGCGGTCAAAGTATAGCCAATCTCAAGTCTTCTATGTGGTTCACGGAGCATTATAGCTATACTATCGAGCATGAACAAGGGCGGGACAATATAAAGATTATTAAGCTCACTGATGGCTCTACGCGAACAATCGTCTCTCCTGATTCAAGTGTGTTAGGCTTTCTCAATGTCAGCTCGAATGAACAATCCATTGCGGTTACTGTTTCAAACGGCATATCGCCGAGTGCAATTGTCCGCGTGTGGAAACTTAGGTAAGTCGCAGCGAGAGTTTTGATACTAATAAAAAGCCGGGCAAAAACCCGGCTCTCTTTTTCTTTTTTTTAAACTGCTTACCAAAGCAAGCAGCTCTAAAATTTATTCTTACCCTTGCTCTTCCTGCATCCGCTGTTGGCGTCTTGCGGCGCGCTGAAGTCTCATCTTCGTTGTGATCGAAGGTTTTTCGAATGCCGTACGTCTGCGGAATTCCCGCAAAATGCCGGCGCGTTCATACTTCTTCTTAAAACGTCTGAGCGCCCTATCGATGGGTTCGTTATCCTGAATGATGATTCCTACCACTTGTTATTTATCCCTCCTTTAAGAGATTTTTATGTGAAAATTACATCCCGGCTGCGAAGTTCTCAAGGAGCTTCTTTTCGCCGGATTTATCAAAACTTACGATGATAGCATGTCTGCCGCTGCCGGTGACTTCTTTCGAAACGACGGAACCGATATCATCCCAATCTTTATGATACACCGCTTCGCCGATGGCATAAATACGCTGAGGCGTATAGAGCGTGCATTCCGATGCCGTCATGTTCGTATGAGCCTTTGGTTTTTCATCGAACATTGCCGTCAGGTTCACGAGCATCGTATTATGACACTTCGTGCAGCGCACCCAGAGNNTTTTTCTTCGGTCGATTTCGTCGTTTTTGCCACTGGTATGTCTAAAATTTCCATATATTTGTGCTAACCCTTTTGTCCCGTAGGAAAATGATAACATACTTTCGCAGTAGAAAGTGCTATCGGGGGAAGTTATCCACAAAATTTAGCTTACAAATATACGGAATTTTCAGGAGAGTCTTCTTAGATCGGCCAAGAATTGGCTTTTTTGACGGAATTTCGCTGTTATTATTTTTGAATCTGCAATTTGATAAGAAATTTCCTCAGCTTCCCCAATCCCTTGGATACCTAAAATCAATATTTACCGTACGCGGAGAAATCTTGGCAACAACCGGAGGCATGCGCTTGAATTGNNGCGGATCATGCCTTTGACTTTGGTGATGAGTTCTTTCCCAAATCCCCGCACTATTAATTCTTCTTCGGATTCCCGGCAATCGACGAGATAGTAGAGGAGTTTATCGGCTTCGTCGTAGGTCAAGCCCATTTCTTTTTCATCGGTCTGACCTGACCAGAGATCGGCGCTTGGCGCTTTTTCTAAAATCGATCTAGGAATTCCAAGTTCATCCGATAACTGCCTGACCTGCGTTTTATATAGATCGCCAATGGGATTAATGGCGCTGGCGCTATCGCCGAAGAGTGTGGTGTAACCCAGCAGCGATTCGGTCTTATTCGATGTGCCGATGACAAGCGCTTTTTTTGAATGCGACTTATCATAAAGGACGATCATGCGAAGACGGGCAAAAACATTTCCCTTTTGCAAATTATCCATCTCCGTGTTCATTGCAAAATAGGCATCTGCCATCGGCGTGATGTCAACGACTTCGGAAGAAACGCCGAGATCCTTTATTACTTCTTCAGCATCGCTGCGGCTTTCGGGACTTGAAGTTTTATATGGCATCATTATGCAATGCACATGCTCTCTGCCGAGAGCGCGGACTGCCAGATACGTTGAGAGCGCAGAATCAATGCCGCCGGAAAGACCGATCACAGCTTGTTCGAAACCCACGCGGCGCATTTCATCGCGCAGAAAAACATCGAGGACTTTCAGAGTCTGGGCGGAGTTGAGGAGAAGGGGGTTGGATTGAGTTTCGGTGTGCATTTTGTTTTAGTGTCATTCCGAACTGAGATTTTTTGCACGCAGTGCAAAAAACGATGTGAGTAATCCCCTGATAATTTGTAGCCCATACGGTCTGTCAATATTGAGGGGATTCCTCAGTCGCTCATTCGNNATTCGCTACGCGAATTTCGGCTCCTTCGGAATGACATGCAAGGTCTGCCATCGTTATACGATCGAACTCAATCCCTTCTTCAATAACTCCACTCCGTTACGGATATCTTCCTGCGAAGCAGCAAAGGAAAGTCTGATGGCATCGTCTTTGCCGAAGGCATGTCCGGGCACGAGGGCGAGTCCGTGATCTTCAAGAAGCATCTGGCAAATATCTTCGCCGCCTAAAATAATTTTTCCGTTCGGTAATTTCTTTCCTATATACGAAGCGATATTAAAGAAAACATAGAATGCTGCTTTCGGCGCGGAGAAAGTGATGCCGGGAATTTCTTTCATTAATGAGACGACAAGATCGCGGCGGCGCTCGAATTCCTGGCGCATGATCTCGATGCTTTCCTGCGGACCGGTCAGCGCTTCAATGCCGGCTTTCTGACTGATTGAACTTGGATGCGATACTGCCTGCGATTGCAAACGTCCCATAGCATTGATGATCCACTCAGGTCCTGTTGCATATCCCAATCTCCAGCCTGTCATTGCATACGCTTTGCTTAAGCCATTGACGGTGACAACCTGATCTTTAATTTCCGGAATCGAGCCAAGCGAAAAATGTTTTCTGCCATCGTAGGTTAATTTCTCATAGAGTTCATCAACGACAACGATAAGTCCGTGCTCTTCGATGATGGGGACTAAGCTGCGAAGTATCTCTTGAGAATAAAGCGTACTTGTGGGATTGTGCGGAGTGTTCAGGAGTAGAACTCTTGACCGTGACGTAATTGCTGCTGCAAGCAATTCCGGTGTGAGCAGCCAATCGTTTTCTTCTTTCGTTTCGACAAGCATCGGCTCTGCTTCGCTCAGACTTGTCATCGCCGAATAACTGAGCCAGAACGGCGAAGGGATAATGATCTCATCACCGGCTTCGCAGAGCACAAAAAGCGCATTACTCAGCGCATGTTTTCCACCGCTCGAAATAAGGACTTGCTCTGCAGAAGATTTGATGCCGTTTTCCTTTTCAAATTTTTCGGCAACGATCGCGCGAAGCTCCGGCATGCCTTCGGCAGAAGTATATTTCGTAAAGTTCTGTTCGATGGCGCGGATCGCTGCCTGCTTGATGTTATCGGGCGTCGGAAAATTCGGTTCGCCGGTAGAGAGGCTGACGATCGTCTTGCCTTGCGAGCGAAGGACTGAGGCCTGTGCTGCGATCTTCAGCGTTGCCGCTTCTTCGCAGTGCTCCATCCTTTTTGCAAGCCGGTGTTCTATTCCTGTTAATAGCATTCTCTTTGCACTTTATTCTCTCATTGCGAGGAGTCGCGAAGCGAGACGAAGCAATGACATTTTTAAGAATTATGTCTTAAATTTTTCTATCAATTTTTCACTCACGCATTTAGGAACGAAGCTCGAAACATCTTTTCCATACTTCGCCAGTTCGCGAACGATCGTCGAATTCAAGTATGTATACTTTTCATTCGGCATCAGGAATACTGTCGTAATATCTTCGAGCTTCCTGTTCATCAGCGCCATCTGGAATTCATATTCAAAATCGCTCAGTACCCGCAAGCCGCGAATGACGGCAATCGCTCCATGGCTTTTTGCATAATCGACAAGCAAGCCGCTGAACGAATCGATTCTGACATGCCCGTCATTCGGAAAAGCATTCCTGATTGATTCCTTGCAAAGTTCTATCCTT
>PLXB01000135.1 GCA_003151215.1 Ignavibacteriota bacterium | reverse complement strand
ATGGGAACGTACGGACTTATCCGCTTTAATCTCGGTCTTTTCCCGCAGGCAAGTATTGATAATGCCAGCATCTTCTGTGCTCTTGCCGTTATTAGCATCATCTATGGTGCGCTTGTTGCAATGGTACAGACCGATATCAAGAAGCTGATTGCGTATTCATCGGTGACACACATGGGATTCATCGTACTCGGAATATTTTCGATGACGCGCGAAGGATTGCAGGGAGCCGTTATTCAAATGGTCAATCACGGGCTTTCGACAGGCATGCTTTTCATGATGTTCGGCATGATGTATGAACGCACGCATACGCGCGAAATTTCCAAATATGGCGGGCTTGCAAAGATCACTCCGCACTTCGCCGTCTTCTTTGCGATTGCGATGCTTTCAAGTGTTGGCCTGCCGGGTTTGAATGGATTTATCGGCGAGTACTTAACTTTGATGGGTGCATTCCAATCGCCGGTATTGCATTCCTGGGGTTATGCGATTTTTTCGAGTACAGGTGTCATTCTCGCCGCAGTGTATTTGCTTTGGATGTATCAGCGTTTCATGATGGGGCCAGTGACGAACGAGCATAACAGAAGTTTGAAAGATCTTTCCAAGCGTGAGACCCTATCGCTTGTGCCGCTCATTATTTTTATGATATGGATCGGCATTCAACCGATGAATTTTATGAAAGTCAGCGAGAAGAGCATGAACGCACTTTCGAACTCATTGCTTGGCATGCAGCCGGATAAGGTGAGCGAGTATCAAGTCATTCAACCGAAAGTGACAGTAAAATAAATTGTTGTGAATCAATCAGATCTTACTGCGGCGCTGCCGCTCATTATCTTAGCCGGAACAGGACTCATCATCCTGCTTTGCGATGCGTTCAAAAAAGCGCCGTCTCGCCTGCCGCTTTCATTAACTATTATCGGAGCAGTGGCAGCAGCATTCTTTGCAGGGATGAATATGAGCGGTGCAAGCGGCATAGCATTCGGCGGTCTCCTTTTTAATACCGGGTATTCAAATTTCTTTACGATCATTTTTTGTGCATCCACTATCCTCACTGCATTATTAGCCGAAAGGTACTTACTGGAAGAAGAAGTGCTCATCGGAGAATTTTCTGCATTACTTCTTTTTGCAGCATCCGGTATGGTGATGATGGCTTCGGGTGCCGATCTGCTGGTGATTTTTCTCGGGCTCGAAACGATGTCGATTGCCTTCTATGTGCTTGCAGGGCTTTTCAGGACGAAACTCGAATCGAACGAAGCCGCACTGAAATATTTTTTACTCGGTGCTTTTGCAACCGGTTTTTTCCTCTATGGCATTGCCCTGATCTACGGAAGTTTAGGAACGATGAATCTTATCACGATCAGCGGGCTTCGATCTGCAGTCATATCCGGTCCGATCCTTCTGCTTGGACTGGTTCTTCTTATCGTGGGTTTTGCTTTCAAAGTTGCTGCATTTCCTTTCCATCAATGGGCGCCTGATGTGTATGAAGGTGCGCCGACGGTTGTATCCGGTTATATGTCAGCAGCCGGAAAAGCCGCGGCCTTCAGCGCTCTCGTGCTGGTCTTTAGCAGGTTGCCGGTGAATATCCTTTCCGGCGGCGCAGGAAAGATACAAATAATACTTGCGGTACTTGCAGCCTGTTCGATGCTATATGGCAATATTGTGGCGATCGCACAAACAAAGATCAAACGAATGCTTGCCTATTCAAGCACGGCGCATGCCGGATACCTTTTGCTCGGAATTGCAGCGCTAAATTCGAGCGGTGCGACCGGGATTGCAATATATGCAGCAGTGTATCTTCTGATGCAGATCGCAGCATTCGGCATCGTTGCGATGATGGAAAAAGAAACGGGTACCGGGCTCGATCTGAATGATTTTGCCGGACTTGCAAAGAAAAGGCCTTGGGCGGCATTTCTCATGGCGATCATTATGCTTTCGCTTGCAGGTATTCCACCTTTCGCAGGATTTTTCGGGAAATATTATCTTTTTCTGGCTGCTATCAATGCAGGGCTGACATGGCTTGCCATCGTTGGAGTTATTTCAAGCATTGTCGCAAGTTATTTTTATCTCCGAGTCATTGTGCTGATGTATTTCCGCGATTCGGTTCATGGTGATGACGGAATTGCCGTAAAAGAAAATAACATTTCTTACATCGCGATCGGGCTTGCATCCGCTGCACTCGTTGTGCTTGGGCTGATGCCGGGGTTATTGACGGATGCGGCAGGATATTTTTTTAAGTAATGAATTACCTGTCCTTCTGAGCGAAGCGAAGAATGACATACAAAATCTATGCTCCCAGTCCTAACATCTTCTGAATCCCGCAGCTTCGATGATTATCTTATCACCAAAGTCGGCATTCCATCGCTTGTCCTGATGGAAAATGCAGCGCGCGGAGCATTGAATGCGATTGAAGATTGGGTAGAAGAACTTGATGGCAAATCCGTCCTGATCTTTTGCGGCAAAGGAAATAACGGCGGCGACGGGCTTGCGCTTGCCCGCTTATTGCACGAAAAGGGAGTTGAGGTTTTTGTTTTTATTGCAGGAGTTGCAAAAGAACTTTCGGCTGATGCTGCTCAGCAATTAAAGATATTGAGGGATCTTCTTCCGAAAGAGAATATTATCCACTATCCTCTTGGAGATACGCATTTTCTCGCCCACATTCAGGTCGGAATAATCGTCGATGCGATTTTAGGAACAGGCGCAACCGGAGTTTTGAAAGACAGATCGAAAGAAGCAGTGATGGATCTGCTTTCGTTGCAAGAGCATTTCAAAGCAAAAATTCTTGCGCTTGATATTCCGACGGGGCTTAATTCCGATACCGGAGCAGTCGAAACATTTGAAAATAGTATTCCGGTAGTCGTTAATGCCGACCGGACTGTTGTAATGGGTTCGCTTAAGCAGGGATTTTATTTGCAATCTGCGCCTGATCTTGTCGGCGAAGTTTCCATTGCGCCGCTGGGAGCGGCTTATAAGAATTCAGGAAAGAATAGTACTTCTCTTATCGAAACCTCCGATTTTGAACATTTTCTTACGCCCAGAAAAGCTGCAACTTCGAAATTCGACTATGGACATGTGCTCTCGATCTCTGGTTCGTATGGCATGACAGGGGCTGCGATCATNNATCATGGCGGCAAGCGCTGCGCTTCGCTCCGGCTTGAAACTGGTATCAGTAGCAACTCCTGAATCTCAGCAAGCGATCGTCGCTTCGGCAATGCCGGAGATGATGACTTTCGGTTTGCCTGAAGATGAGAATGGTTTACCGCTTGCAAAGAGTTTTAAGAAATTATCGCATCCGCTTTCAAAAGCAACCGTCGTTCATTGCGGATCAGGATGGACAGCGACCGATGAAACGAACGAACTTGTCGGCCAATTGCTTGAAAAAGTAAAGAAGCCTATCATCCTTGATGGCGGCGCACTNNAAATCTCCGACCATTCTCACTCCTCATATCGGTGAGTTTGCAGCTATGCTCGAAATGAAATGGCAGGAAGTTGAAAAGGATAAAATGGATCTTGCCAGAAAATTCGCTACAAAGAATAATGCAATCCTCGTCTTAAAAGGTGCGCCGACGATTATTGCATCGCCCAATGGCAGCATCTTCATCAATTCCACCGGCAATCCCGGCATGGCAACTGCCGGAGCAGGCGATGTGCTGGCAGGAATGATCTCCGGCATCATCGCGCCAGGAAATGATCTTCACCAATCCATACTCTATTCCGTCTATCNNGAAACGACCTTCACCAATCTATTCTCTTTTCCGTCTATCTGCATGGCTTGGCTGGCGATTTAGCTGCGAAGGATTTAACTGAAGAGTATATGACTGCGACGGATATAATTGAATATTTGCAGGAGGCATATAAAGAGGTTGCAAATAATTAATGCCCAGCGATAAATGGCTTGATTGGATCGTGAACCGGCGCTTCGGAGGCGATAAGAAGATTGCCGAAAACGCGATGGTACATTTGAATGAGATCAGGGATAAAGTTATCGAATCCGCTGCCATTCGTGAAGGCGATACGGTACTTGATATCGGAACGGGTGATGGTTTTCTTGGCTTTGCAGCACTTGATAAGGTTGGCCCTAAAGGCAAAGTAATTTTTTCCGATGTTTCATCAGATTGCGTCAATGCTTGCAAAGAAATATATAGCTCGATCGTAAATCCTAGTCCCGCGGAATTCCATGTGGCTTCCGCAGAAAATCTTTCCGTTATTCCGAATAACAGTATTGATGTTATCATATTCCGCTCAGTGCTGATCTACATTGATAATAAACTCGCTTGCTTCAAGGAATTTCACCGTGTGCTGAAACCCGGCGGAAGGATCTCATTTTTCGAGCCGATCAATATATTTGTAAATCGGCATAAGCCAAAAAATACCGTTTATGGGTATGATGTCACACCAATCAAGGATTTGTGGGATAAGATTAAAATTACTGCTGCGCCGAAAGACAACAGTTTAGATCCAATGATGAATTTTGACGAGGATGATTTGTTTCGCTACATAGCCGAAACTGGTTTCGTCGATATTGATATGATGATTAAGGCGTATTCAAAAAGAGATCCGGGAATAAGGAGTTGGGAAATGTTCTACCAATCGGCACCTAATCCTAATGCGACATCGTTAGAAGAAGTTGTGAACAAATCGCTTTCTGAAAGTGAGAAGGAAACTTTCATTTCTTATATGAAACCGAAAATAGAGGGAGAAAGGACGGTACGGTTATTTTCAGAGGCATTCTTTACAGCAACTAAAGAATAACGAATGTTATCCCCCGTACTTCGCAAAGATCTTCGTATTGAGCTTCGCTCGCGCTTCGGCGTTAGTGCTGTGGTAATGTTCTTATTGGTGACGGTGACAACGATCCTTTTCTCCGCACCCGGAGAGCAAATGAGTTCATCTATAATGAGTGCGCTCTTTTGGATATCCCTTTTTTTTGGAGCTCTGACAGGTCTTGCGCGTTCATTTATAAGCGAAGAAGAGCGTGGCACATCGTTCCTGCTTCGTCTTTATGCCGAGCCGGAAGATGTTTTCTGGGGGAAATATCTTTTTAATCTTCTCCTGGTATTCTCGCTGGCTTTTTGCGCTGTCATTTTCTTCGCATTCTTTTTCCGCGATTTTGTGGTCCGCGATTTGGGAATGTTTACCTTACAGCTTGTGCTCGGCGCTCTCGGCACTTCTTCGATCGTGACGATCCTTTCTGCTCTTGTTGCAAGGGCTTCACAGAAGGGAGCATTGCTCCCTGTTCTTGCATTGCCCGTTATGATTCCGCTCGTTATTGCAGCAACCGATGCGACGCGGATTACGATGGAAGTTGCCGATTCATGGAACGGAATTCGTGGAGATATTCTGATACTTTTTTCGTTCGACGTAGCTGTGACGTTAGTGAGTTATGTCATCTTTCACTTGATCTGGCAGGAATGAAATTCTTTCGCTCAAAAATCTATCATCTTCTTCTTGGCGCAATTATTGCAGTAAGCGTCTTTGTCTGCTTTATTACGCCGATCGGCGGAAGCTTTAATGATGTGGTCACACTGAAGATGAATAACGTCTCGAACGTAACTCCTGTTAAAGCAACGATCACGGCGACCGGTTACGATTCGATTTCCAAGAAATTCTATAATGCAAAAGATCTTTACGGGACTGAACGGCGGATTCTTGTCGATGCTTCTCTTGGACTCAAGATCGGAGACGTCATTGTTGCCGAATGTAATTACCTGCCATCGGAAAATTATTTTGATGTAATAAGAATCGAAAGAATAAATCCGGCAATGACTTTTCCTCTTATTCAAGGGCTTGGCGAACTTGGAAGGAATATGCTTTTTCATGTTCCGATGTCATTCGTTGCAACGATCGCTTTCTTACTCGGTACAATCTACTCGATTCTTTTTCTCCGGAAGAAAAAAATGGAATATGATTTCCGCGCTCGAGCTTCGAGCGCCATCGGACTTCTTTTCACTATTCTTGCAACCGTTACCGGCAGCATCTGGGCGCGTTTTTCGTGGGGCACATTCTGGAACTGGGATCC
>PLXB01000039.1 GCA_003151215.1 Ignavibacteriota bacterium | reverse complement strand
GAAGCAGTTTCTTGATCTTGGCAATGAAGTGATCATTTGCGGCAGGCGCGAAGAGAAATTGCGCGAAGCGAAGGATAAACATCCGAAGCTGCATACACTTCGCTGCGATATTTCCAAAACAGAAGAACGAATTTCACTCGCAAAAACGGTGAAGGAGAATCTTCCAAGCCTTAATGTCCTTATTAACAATGCCGGTATTCAGCAGGAGCTAAATTTTCTTTCCGAAGTTGAAAGCGAAAAGATCGAGCAGGAAATTTCTACGAACCTCACGGCACAGATTCATCTCTCGGCTCTCTTCATCCCTCATTTGATCAAAAAGGAAAATCCGGGGATCATCAATATCTCTTCCGGTCTTGCCTTCGTGCCTCTTACGATCATGCCGGTGTATTGCGCGACGAAAGCGGGAATACATTCATTCACGATGTCGCTTCGCAAACAACTCGAAAATACGACGATAAAGGTTTTTGAGATTGCGCCGCCGACGGTGGATACGGATTTAGATAGAGGCTCGCGAGAAAAGCGCGGAATGACAGATAGGGGAATTCAACCTGAAGAATGTGCGAAAGAGATCATCAAAGCTCTTGAAGCAGACAATTTTTTTGCGCCGATTGCGCAAGCAGAAAATCTTTATGGAGCGCTAACGAATGGGAAAGTCGATTTTGTTTTTGGAAGAATGAACGGATAGTACTAATTCACCCTGCTTCCCGTCGTCATTTTCTTTATATCGTCGCGGATCTTTGCGGCTTTTTCGTAGTCTTCGTTTTTTATAGCACTATCAAGATCGGCTTCCATTTGTTCGAGCTTGGTAAGTTTGCGCGGAGGTTCTTTCGGAATTTGCTGAGTCGCAAGATCATCTTCTTCATCGAGTTCTTCGCCTTCTTCAACGTTATCGTCATCTTCGGGAATAAACCCTGCTTCTTTCATCACGGCTTCAGAGACAAAGATCGGCGCAGAATAGCGGACGGCAATTGCAATAGCGTCGCTCGGGCGCGAGTCGATCTCCTGATCGTCGGAGAGTGTGATGGTTGCAAAAAAGATACCGTCTTTCAATTCAGCAATACATGCTTCGGATACTCTGGTATTTAAGGATTCAAGAATATTTTTCACAAGGTCATGGGTAAGCGGACGCGGCGGAGTGATGCCTTCCATCTCCAATGCGATCGCCTGCGCTTCGAAACCGCCGATAATGATCGGAATGCGGCGTGAGCCGCCGGACTCCTTGAGGACAAGCGCGTATGCTCCGTTCGATGCCGGACTTGTCGAGATTCCTAAGATTTCTACTTGTACCTTATCCATGAGCAGTCGTTAGTCGTCAGTCTTTAGTTGTTAGAATGACATGGTCGTAGATGATCAATATTTAATGCCTGACTTTTTTTACTTCTTCTGTAAGAAGCGGCAGGAGTTCGAACGCGTCGCCGATAATGCCATAATCACAGACTCCGAAGATCGGAGCGTTCGCATCCTTATTTATAGCAACAATAGTTTTAGAGGTTGACATTCCCGCAAGATGCTGAATTGCCCCGCTCACTCCGATTGCTACGTAAAGAGTAGGGGAGACGGTTTTGCCTGTTTGCCCCACCTGCTCCGAATGCGGACGCCATCCGGCATCGACAACTGCGCGCGAAGCACCCGTTGCTGCACCTAGCGCGACGGCAAGGTTTTCAATAAGCCCCCAGTTTTCCGGTCCTTTTAAGCCGCGTCCGCCCGTCACAATAATATCTGCTTCTGCAACGTCGATCTTGCCTTGTGAAAGCACAAGTTCTTTCGTCTGTTCTGCGAAATCCTTCTCCTCGAAGCTGACGCTGAGAGTTTCTACGGAAGCATCACCGGAAAGTTCTTTCGATGCCTTCCAAAGGTTCGGTCGGGTAGAATAGACTTTTTTCGGAGTAGTAATTTCCATTGTAACGGACGCCTTTCCCGCATAAACCGGATGAATAGCAAGAATCTTACCACTTTCGGCAGAAAACGAAGTCACGTCGGGGACATAGCCCGCTTCAAGTCTTACTGCAACACGCGGAGCAAGATCTTTTCCGCGCCCTGTTGCAGGAATGATCACAACGTCGGCACCGGCGGCTTTCGCAGCTTCGGCGACGCCTTTTCCTGCGGCACGAGAAGAGTAATGTACTAAACGCGGATCTTCAACAACATAAATTTTCGAAACGCCCGATTATTTTACCAGCTCATTTAAAACAGAGGAAGCATTCGCTGTAACGATGACTGCAGAAATAGTAGCCCCTCCGATGGATTTTGCAGCCTCGATCGCCTCGAACGATGACTTACGGATCGCCCCGTTTCGCTCCTCAAAATACACTAAAATATTCATTCGTATGTGTAATTTCTTAAAAAACTTTCGCTTCTTCATGAAGCATCTTCACGAGTTCGGCAGCCGCTCCCGCTGCATTGCCATCTCCCTCGATGATTTTATTTGCACGTTTCTTTTCCGGCTTATCCATTTTAATGACAATGCTTCGCACTTCGCTTGCGGTGCCGCTAATTTCCTCAATGGGTTTCGATTTTGCCTTCATGATATTCGGAAGCGAGGGATAGCGAGGGTCATTCAATCCTTTTTGAGCTGAGATGATGCAGGGCAAGGAGAGCGTAATGATTTCTTTTCCGCCTTCGACTTCTTTTTCTGCTGTGACATTCGTGCCGTCAATCGAAAGCCCGGTGATCACCGTTGCTGCCGGAAGATCGAGCAACTCCGAAAGCATCGGCGCCATTTCCATTCCGTCAAAATCTATCGATTGTTTTCCCATGAGGATCAGATCCGGGCCCTGTGCTTTGATCGTCTGGGAGAGCATC
>PLXB01000045.1 GCA_003151215.1 Ignavibacteriota bacterium | reverse complement strand
CGGAAGAGAGTTCATTACCGGCATCGTCCTTACCGTCGAACTTCACCTGATGAGTACCTTGGCTGACGTCACCGTCAACAAGAGTACGGACAGTTTGTCCAAGCGAGTTATAGACGATAAGTCTGGTCGGTCCTGCGATCGGCAACGAGAAGTTGATCTGCGTTGTCGTGCATGGGTTCGGATAATTCTGATCGAGTACATACTCATCCGGCGAGCCTATGGTCACATTTACCGTATTGGAAATGTGCTGAGCTCCATCGAGATCCATTTGGATCAAACGATAGGTATATGTGCCCGGAGAAACGTTACGATCGTTATAAACGTATCCGTTCTGAACATTAGAATTGATCTTCCCGTCAACGAAGGCGATCTTCTCAAAGAATCCGTCCTGCTGATCTGCAATACGGCGCTCTATGAAGAAGCCCTGGTTATTCTTTTCCTGAGCCGTTGACCAGTTAAGAAGCGCAGTACCGTTGACTTCCTTGCCGGTAAGCGGCGTAGCGAAGTTAACCGGCAGCATTCCGGATTGGCTGACCATGGCACGGATCATAGGCGTATAACCGCCGCCTTTATTCCAATAGTATGGAGATTGGAATCCGTTACCGCATGGATTACAGACATTCGTGCCCCATTCGAGCCAATAGCCTGCAGCGGTTCCGTTATTGCTGTTTACCGGCCAAAAGCCATTGGGCGGCATCCAGAATGACCAATTGCAGCTCGAAGCAGTAACTTCAATAGCCCAAGAAGTTGAAACATCGCCGGTGTTATTATTCTGAGCGATATTCGTTCCGTACTTATCATTATAGATAGGACGAATCGTCGGAGTAAGCGGATCGGTAACAATGATACGCCCGCCGCCTCTGGAGATATCGGCGCCCATAAACATACNNGACCGACAGAGATCCAGTAGATACCACCGGCAGGTCCGGAGTTCGAACCTCCGGGAAGCACAATCGGCGACCGGAAGTAATAAGGCCACCATTGGTTGAAGAGATCGCCTTCGCGAACAACATCCGGGCCCTGCAGAATACCGCCAAAAACCGTATCGCATGTCGGTACGCCGCTATTGGGGCTGCCTTTGAGTACCGTAATTCTGAGAGCGTCGGGTGACTGGTTACCGTTGGCAAAGAAGACGCGTGCACCATAGAGAGTATCTTTAACTCCTAAGGTGAACTTCATTGCAAAACTTCCGGAATTTTGGCTGAATCCTATACCGGCTCCTGTTACCTGAACGATACCGGGCCAGGCATTTGCTCCGGCATCCCATGCAAATTCAGGAGGATCGCCGGCAGCGCCGACATCCAGGAAGAATTGCGAGAAGGTGCCGTTATCGAGAGTATAGGAATCATAAGAACTCGAAGCAAGGAAAGCATTGACAGTGAATAATCCGCCTGTCGTCGCATTCTGAGCATTCCAGTTCGGCATCAGGATCGTGGAATCGGTGCCTCCGCGAAGCGAAGTGACTGTTTCCAAAGCCCAATAGAGCGTGTTGCCATTCTGATCGAGGATCTGTACCCGTACCGGGAACGCGATCGCAACATCGGTTGAATTATTGGCAATATGTACATACACCGGAAGTGAAACAGCCTGCGAAGCCGGTATATGTGTGTACGGAGAAACAACGCGCACCCACATTACTTCGATCTCGGGTTTACGAGGTACTTGCAGCGAAACGTTATCGATGTAGAAATCATCTGCATCGTCATCCGGAGGATAAGCGCCGTCATCCTTTGCCTTCTCGCGTATGCGGAAGCGGAAGCTATTGGTAAAATAGTTGAATGTCGGTGTCGTGAATTGATCCAAACGGACTGAGAACTTCTGGAATTCGAAGTCATTGCCGCCATCGATCTTACCGACCGGTCTCCAACCTGCAGAAGATGGATTACATGCAGGCTCACTCGGATTTTTAAATTCGATGATCAATGAGTCACCGGGACGCTGAACAGCTCCGTTAGCAAGCAGCATCGTCTTTTCCGGTCCGACAAGAGTCTGTGCATCCCAAAGCCACGGGAACAGGTTATACCCGGTTCTCTGATAGCTGAAGGCAAGCGTTGCCTTTGTCTGGCCGACAAGATTAAAGGGGAACGAGATAACCGTATCACCCTGACGGGTACCTGCATAAGGATTGCCGTCAATATCCTGGCGATCGATATGAATTACCGGATCTTTAAAGCCGCTGGGTCCTACACCACCGGATTGTGCATCATATCTCGGCGGAGGAGGATCGAAGGTGATCGCATCGCCATCGGCAACTTC
This sequence comes from Ignavibacteriota bacterium, assembly GCA_003151215.1. The sequence continues at coordinate 2,105 of PLXB01000045.1, read as the reverse complement.
AGCGCCGATCGAAACCCATTTCGTTTGATCCGGAATTTCGCCCTTATCGGTAAGGTCATATCCATCGGATGGATCGTTGAACGGAAGAGCCGTCGTACGAATACCGAATATCTGGATACAGACCGTATCGTCAAATGGCCATACGTCACCGATATAATTATCGTTGCAATCATAGCTGGTAGCGACGGCACAGGCATTAAAAGTACCGAGCTGGCTGAGAATGTTCGGATTTGTTGAATACGGTGTGAAGTCTGGTGTGATTACGGGGGTCTGAGCTCCCGATTTGCGAATTTCACCGGACAGCATGTTCATCATACAGATTGTACGACCGTACACGGCAGTTCCCGTTACGATATTACGAATCTGAAATTTGGCTTTGAAATCATGCGCACTATTTATATCAACGTTTTCGAACGTTGCTTTCGGTTGAAGGCTGGTGCTCAGGCAGACTTCGTAATTCCTCGGCGGAAAATCTACCGATATTGCGCGAACGACGTTATGCCATTGCTTAAACTTCAGGGCATATTGTCTGGTCTGCTGGAAATCCTTATTACAGGCTCGGCATGTCGTATTAATTGCATCCCACCGTCCTTTGCCGGAATGAGATCCGTAATTCACAGAAGTAGTNNAAGTAGCCTGACTCCTATTTTGATTGATCAGGCCGATCGTGGAATTACGCTGGAATACTCTGTACGCCGGTACGGGCGGCAATCCGGATATTGTTCCGGAGAAACCACCGTAATTGATCGTAATGCTCGAATCCTGATACGTAAAGACGATCTGCATTCTCTTGAGAAAGAGCTTATCGCGCCCCGATCCGTTCTCGATCGTATTGTTCGCCGTATTCGGATTAATACGCAAATTATAATACGTTACGTAGAAGGAATCCTCGCTCGGGCTTGTGCGAATATAAACCTTTGAAGTATCGCCGGAAGGACGGAAATCCAAATCGGCAAACAATGCAAAGATAGCCGAACTTACGGTGCTGTTTGTTAAAATGGCCTTGGGTCCGAGATCGGGATTTTTAGGACTACAGTACTGAGGAGGAGAACCTGCCCAGGCTTCTGCACGAATCGTTGCATCGGTAGTACCGAAACCGAGATATCCGTTCGAAGAGATAAACACGCTATCAATAGGCATATTATAAAAATAGAACGGACTTGAAAAATTCAGCGGTATCGGACCGGCCATACAATCATTGGTCGTATCCATCGTTGACGCATTGGTCCATCCCTGACCGGGAAGCGGTCCGGAATAGGTGTGATTTGCATCCGGACGGTAGAAGTAGTGCAATTCCCTGTCGCCGGGGAAGAACTGTTGCGGTCCGCTTTTAATGCGATACCAAAATTCCGGGTGGTACAGCGTATCAAGGAAGTAGGGATCCGGACGCCAGGGTTTCGGAGCGTTATCATCCGAATCCACAACATAATAGCCGGTGGATAGGACGTTTGGCTCGCCGCGGCGGTTGCCTTGCGCAATCGAGTTCTTTACTCCGAAGAGCATTAAACTCACCAGCGCCAGCAATGCGAAAGAGAGTATCCGATTTTTCATCGTAATGATTGGTTTAGTAAAAAAAGAAATAATGCAATGATTTCATAACAAAACACTTCTCCAAAACTGAAATTCAGGTTCTCCTGAATATCAATAGTAAGTCCCGTTAGCCCAAATGTGGCGAAAATGATGCGGAATCGACAAAATCAGTCTCGTGTACTGAGTTTTGGGCTACTAAAATACACAAAAAAAACTTCCCCCACCTTTAAAAGACAACTGAGATGGCAAAAGGTTACAAACTATTTTCAATTNNTGGCGGACAACATCTTTAAATTCCAATTCCAGAAGACGCACGAGCACATCCTGAACTTCCATTTCGGCTCTTTCGACAATTTCATCGATATGCAGTGCGCCGCCGGATTCATCAAGAATACCGACGATCTTTTTTTCCGTGATAGTAAGGTCCGGTCTTTTAGCTGCCTGGCGTTTGATGCTTTTTATATTCGCTCCCGGCTTTTCCGCCCATTCCAGGACTTCGAGAATGTCGGAAGCATTCCGAAAAAGGCGTGCCCTGCTTTCGAAGATCAATTTGTTCGGTCCGCGGCTCATCGGGC
>PLXB01000207.1 GCA_003151215.1 Ignavibacteriota bacterium | reverse complement strand
TCCCTTATTTTCTGAATTTATACTCGTATTTATATTCAATTTTCTCAGGCGCTTCTCCTGAATCGTAAATAATATTCTTTAATGTTTTGTGAATTGGGTAGCCGGAGTTATCATATTCTAAAAGAAGGGTATAAAAAACATTCGCATTCGTTTCAATAAGTCTGTTCTTTTTATCATATTTCCAGTAGAAGGGAATTATCATGGTCAGACTATCGATTTTTTCAATTTCTAAGTTATTCTTGTCTTTATGAACGATGGTATTATACACTGTGCCGTCGCTTTGATGATGCAATTCTTTCATTTCTGTTCTCTCACTATTCCATAAATAGTCAATCTGAGTAGTTCTTAAACCTGGGGACGACCTCCAGTTAGTGCGCGTTGCAATTCCAGAAGTATCGCAGTAGTATATCGAATTGGTATCTGACGGATATCCAGATAATTCTGTTCTCTTCTTTAACTTTCCGTTCGAATAATATTCAAAATACGTATCTTTTACAGGGATCTTTTTCCCGTCTGCACTGCTATAGACAAATTCACGCGCAAATGTTATTTTGCCAGACGAGTCTTGTTTAGTCTCCATAGTGTCTGTCATCTTCCCGTTCTTATAGGTTATGATGTTTATTAATATTCCCGAAGGATTGTATCCTACTATCTGTTTTTCTTTTTCTTTTCCCTGTTCATCGAATTGAATTGAGAGTAGCGGTAACCCTAAAGGAGTAAATGTTTCGAAAGAAATTTTTTCCCATTTGCTGGTATCTATTTTTTTATACTCAGTTACTGAAATTACATTGCGCATAAGATAACTCCCTGTAGTATCCTGGCATAACCCTGTTAAGGGCAAAATCAAGAGGAACGGAAAAAGGATTGATATAATTATTCTCATCAGATTATTTCTTTTTTTTCTTCATCCCGCTCGGCGGAGCAAGAGGATACTCTGTCTCAACTTCGCCTTTGCGAAGTTTATTTAGTTTTCCTTTCAAGAAAGAAAGTTTTAGAGGACTGAGATAATCAATGAAATATTTTCCGTGCAGATGATCGACTTCATGCTGCATAACGCGGGCGAGAAGCCCGCCTGTTTCCATTTCTACTTCTTTGAAATCTTCATCCAGGAATTTTATTCCGATCGATTCCGGGCGGACAACATCTTCGCGAATCTCCGGCAAGCTCAGGCAGCCTTCTTCGAAAACGGATTCTCCATGAGTGCCGGTAATTACCGGATTGATAAGGACGAGCGGAAGGATATGCCCATTATCTTTCGTACCCGATATATCGATCACCGTCATCATCAGCGATTTACCGATTTGGTTCGCCGCAAGACCGATGCCTTCAGCATGATGCATCGTTCGCTGCATGGCGGCGATCAGTTTCTGTAATTCGGCAGTATCCTCTTTTATAGGACTGGTTTCCTTACGAAGAACTGGATGATCGAAGGTATATATTGGTAAGAAAGACAAGTGAAGAATGTAAAATTAAAAATGTAAAATGTAAAATAAAATGCAGGAAAAAAAGGAAATTACTGTGATCTTGCTTTTATTAATATTGCAGCCAAAATTTTCATAATTTCCGATGATTCCTGAATAAGATATGAAAGCTCGCCGCTACTCGAAGCTTTCGATGCCTTAATAACACGCAGCCAATAATTTGTCTCTCTACTTTCCTTAAGTGCAATCGACATTTTAGTTATAAAATCAGGTTACTCTGCCCACCCTGGGCTTCCTCAACATTAGCTCCGACAGATGTTCCCGATTTTGCAAGTTGTTTCGAAAGAACCCAATTTGCCGGAATATTATCTAACGTTCTGCAAAATTCGACGATCTTTACTGCAAAATCAAAAGTCCGTTCATGAATGTCAATCTTCTTATCAGGATAACTCATTGCATCCTCATTTTACATTTTACATTTTTAATTTTACATTCCCCGCCGAAGGCGGTAGTGGACCTGAGGGGACTCGAACCCCTCGCCTCTACATTGCGAACGTAGCGCTCTACCAGATGAGCTACAGGCCCTGGCTTTTTATTTTAGCAACACAATAAGGAGAAATTTATGTTGAGAGTTCCTTCGGGGGGAAGTCTGAAGTCCGGTGTCTGAAGTCCGAAGTCGTTTTGATCTCAAATTACTATATATTATATTCTGTTGTACGCGAAATACGCGAACGTCTTATTGGGGCACGGTTTCTGCGCGCCTATTCTTTACGGGCTGCGGAATTGCGGATGGAATTTGAAGTCGGCGAAACGCTTGTCGCTCAATTGCAGCCGGCGCATACAACCCTTTATCTTTCAAGAAACGCCGAACGGGAGCCAAAGAAAAATGTGATGTTATTCTTCAAAGAGTTAGAGAGGCTGGCAGTTTCTGACATTCAGATCGCGGAGAATGATAAACTTGTAACAATATATTTTAGTGAATATAACTTAGTGCTTCGTTTTTATGATGGTCCCAACGCAGTGCTCTATTATAATGATGCTGTTATTGCAGAGTTCAAACGCGAAAGGCCGCATAAACAAAAAGCCACATTCCTTTTATCCGATGCAAAATCTGAGCGAGATGTGATTAAGCAAAAATTACCGATGCTTGGCAAATGGTTGGAAGCGGAATTGCTTGCCGAAGTAACGAAGCAGGGAAGCGCAGTTGATCTTATTTCTGAGTGCAATAATTTTGACCGGCGATTGCGTGATTCAAACGGAGCTTATCTTTATTTCGTGAATGGTGGGTCGCTGCTTTCTCCGATTATCTTGCAGGTGCTTACCGCAGAATATAAAAAATATCAAAATGTTAGCGAAGCGATAGAATATATTACGAAGTCGCGTACGAAGGAGTCATCTTTCAAAAGCAAAAAAGACATCCTTCTTTCGAAGCTTCATGGTGCGATGGCAAGGACGAAGAAAGCATTGAGCGATGCAACCAGCGGTATTGAAAATTCCGAACGCGCAGAGCGTTACAATGCAATCGCTGACGGGATTCAGGCAATTGCACACGAGATAGAGAAGGGAAAAGATAATCTTGAGTTGACGATATTTGGTAAGCAAACCAGCATTCCACTCGATCCCTCTCTTTCAGCATTCGAGAATGCAAAACGGTATTATGATAAAGCCCGACGCGCCAGAGAGATGCAGAAGGAGTTGCAGACTCGGCTTGTTACCTTAACAAAAGAGAAAGAAAAACTTTCGGTATTCGGAGAGAGGGCAATGAACGCTCCGGATGCAAAACAACTCGAAGCTCTCGAAAAAGAATTAACGAAAGAAGGATTTGCGCTTAGCCATACTGCCGATGATCTCGGCGATGATAATGATCCGGTCGCAAGGTTCAGGAAATTTATAGTTTCCGGTGGCTTCCGCGTTCTTGTCGGAAAAAATGCAAAGCAGAATGACGAACTGACGATGCATGTTGCAAAGAAAGAAGATATTTGGTTTCACGCACGCCATGTTCCCGGTTCACATGTTGTCTTGCAAACGAATAATGCAAAGCAGATCCCCAAAGAAGCAATAGAGCAAGCTGCGGAGATCGCAGCGTATTTTAGCGATGCAAAGACTCAGAAACATGCGCCTGTTGCCTATACAAAGAAGAAATTTGTTCGTAAACCACGAGGCGCAGCTCCAAGAGCGGTTTTATTAGAGAGNNTTACGAATTACGAATTAGAAATTACGAATGGAGTCTTCAGCAGTATATATTGGCTTTGATGGCGGCGGCTCGACGAGTCGCTTCATGGTCAAGCGCGGCAATGCCGAGCCTGAAATGCACACATTCGGACTGAATATGAAATATTCGGATCTTGGAATTAAAGAATCGGCGAGGCTCTTTACCGCATGTTTGAATGGGATTCTCGGAGCTGAAATTTCTTTGGTCAAAGCAATCTGCATTTCTCTTTCCGGAGCTAGTGATGCTTTAATGAATAAAGACCTTGAACAAGCGCTTAAAAATGAGTTGAATTCCCCCAAGTTGAAACTTCATATCGAAAGCGATTCATCATTTACTTTGGAAACTGCATATCCAGGAGATAAATCAGGGATGTTACTGATCGCCGGAACAGGCAGCGTTGCAATTGCAAAGAAGAGAAATGGCGAGATCGTAAAAGTTGGCGGCTGGGGGCGGCTGCTTGGTGATGGGGGAAGCGGGTATTGGATAGGGTTGCAGGCATTGAAGCATTACTGTAAGGTCATGGATGGCGCTGAGAGTGCAGGAGAACTCTTTGTCAATATTGGCGAGAAATTGCATGATGAAACCCGCTCCGGTCTCTCGCCCCTTCGCAGCGAACTTTATCGTGGGAAGATCAAGCCGCAGGATTATGCTCCGCTTGTTTTCGAATCTTTAGCTGCTGATCCGGCAGCCGAAGATATTCTCTTCGATGCAGCAGGGAACCTGATGATCGATCTTGAAACACTCTCGAATAAAGTAACAGGGGTGAGTGATCAAGTTGTCACTTTGCATGGAGCAATTGCTCGGCAGTCATTTATCTATAATTCTATAGAAGAGAGTTGCAAAGCACTTGGTTTGAAATGCGAGTTGTTGGCTGATGACCAAGTTCTTCGGCGGGCTTCGGAAGTTTCTGAGAATTTGTATTCGTAGGGCGAGTGACTGCTCGCCCTACAATATTATTGTTATCATTTCTTTACCCAGTCAGTATAAAATTTTGCAAGCGAATGATGCACGACGTTCGGAGTTGAAAGTGCGATTTTGAAATAAAAATCTCTCGCATTTGCATCCCAGAAAATTACGGGCATAGTTTTCTCATCACCATAAGTGCCATTGCTCGCTTCGAACTGTCCGCTGGTAAAGTATCCGTCGCTGATGGTATAATACATATAAGGACCTTCTCCTTTGAACCGGTAAAACCCCAGTTTCGTAATATCATCGAAATCAAATGTGACTTCTCCCATTAATCGATCCTCATCGAGATACAGCCTTTTTTTGATGTTTCTTGTTCCTTTGTAAGATTCTTCGATCTTTCGTCCTTGATAATATTCCGTGATAAGGGCATTATTAAAATCGTCTTTCGAATTATCTTTGGAACTATCGTCGGGTTCGGAGACGATATTAGTAAACGTGATTTTTCCTGTGCCGCTTTTTCCGTCAGCGTTTAGAGTAAGTCGAACTTCTTTGTGATCTGCAGTTAAGCAGCCGGAAAAAAGAAGAACGAAAAGAAGTGCAGCTGGGCTTAGCGCAGTGCGGATTTGCCGGATTATACTGTTTTTTTGTTTCATGAGATGCAAAAATACGTAAAAGAATAACGGCTTTATCTTAAGTCTCATTTCGTATAAAATGACTCTCGACACTCGACTATCGAGAATTGACTCCAAAAAGGTCACAAATTATAGTGAAATTATCACGCTTGGATTTTGTGTTTTGCCACGTCATTATTTTTAACTCTACACTGCCGGAGCCGGAAATTCATATCGAGATCACCGTTATTCCATACGAAGCCTACCGCCATAAAGATGTCTGGGACGCATTTGTCCTGGGATCGATGAATGGGACGGTTTTTCATACTCAGCAATTTCTTGCTTACCATAACGAAGGCAAGTTCCATTTTGATCATTTGCTCTTTTACAAGGAGAAACGGCTTGTTGCCGTTCTTGCAGGAGGATTAAAAGAGAATGGCAAAATATATGATTCGCCGCTCGGTGCTAGTTATGGCTCGTTCGTGACCGAAGATATCAGCGCCGATACTGCGCTTGCAATCGTCGCAGCATTTGAAAAGCACATCGAGGCGAACGGAGTGAAGGAAGTCTATCTTACAAGCGCGCCTGTTATTTATCAACCTATTCTTACACAGAATCTTGATTTTGCCTTGCTGTATAAAGGCTTTGCCTATCAGCGCCATTATATTTCTCATGCAATTGAATTGCGGGTAGGTGAAATCCCCTTCAATAGATTTCAACCGAAGGCACGCAATTATATCCGCCGCATTACACGCGATCATCCGGAAATAAACATCGAAGAAGTTGCAAAAGAAAATATGTTTCGCGGTTTACAAGAGTTTTATCCGATTCTACTTGAAAATAAAGCGAAGTTCAATGCGAAGCCGACGCATACGCTGGAAGAACTTCTGCAACTCCACAAACTTCTTCCCGATCTTCTGAAATTATTTTTAGTCAGAGTGAATAATGAACCTATCGCCGGTTCGCTTCTTTTCATCGCCAATCCGAGAGTGGCAATTATTTTCTATCACATGCTTCGCTATAATTTCGACGAATATAGACCAATCTATCTGTTGATGGACAAGGTAACTCGTTGGGCGCAGGATAATAATTTTTCTTTCGTCGATATAGGCGTTTCGCAAGATACACATGATGAGAATCCTATGACTCCTGCGCTCTCGCTTATTCGCTTCAAAGAGAAATTTGATTCGCGTGGTGTGCTTCGCTCAACGATGTGGAAATTCTATAAGTCGTGACCAGCGAACAGTCATCCGATAATAAACCGCTTGCAAGGCTGCTTTTCTTGGGCAATCCGGTTACTGACCGACGCGTGAAAAATTTTATTGGGCTTTTTCTTGAACTTGGATATAATGTGGAGTTTATCTTTGCAGCACCAGGGCTACAGAAAATCAGATTGAAAATCGAAGAAGTGCAAATAAGCCAAATCCTTCTTGAATATTCGGATGGTGCGAAGATGTTTATGCAATATTCCGGACTGCTGCAAAAAGAACTTCAAAACTCTGCTCCATGCGATATTCTGTTTGCATGCGAATTATATTCACTGAGAGCTGCTGCAACTGCAAAACAGAATCATCGTACGAAGCAGCTTTTCTACGATGCGCGCGAACTTTACACCGAGCTTCCATCGGTAGCTAATAACTTATTTAAAAAATGGTTCTGGAGACGTNNACAGCGCCGGACGATGCCTTTGCGATAAAAGAAATTCATGATTTCCTTCCTCATAGTATCCTCATCAGAAATCTTCCGCGACGAGAGCGCTACGATCCAAATAACTATTTACGGGAATATTTCCATATCCTTTCAGAAAAGAAGATATTTGTCTATATAGGCGGCTTGCAGGAAGATCGGGGATTGCAGAAAATGATGACTCAGATGAATATATTGAGAGATGATGCTGTATTCGTACTAATAGGCGAGGGGAGATTAAAAGGACAGTTGCTCAATGATTGCCGCAAGTTAGGTCTTGAAGAGATCGTATTTTTTCATCCGTCCATAGAATCCGAAAACGCAATACAAATTCTCAGTTCTGCTGACATTGGTGTCTCACTGATCGAAGCACATACCAAAAGCTACGAACTTGCACTGCCCTCAAAAGTATTTGAATATATGCTTGCCGGTCTGCCTGTACTCTCAAGCCCCCTGAAACAAGTACAAGATTTATTTGATAAAACCGAAGGTGTCATCTTTGCCGATCCGAAGGATGAAGATGAGTTGTCGGATGCCTGTCAGAAAGCAATAAAACTATCAGCTGACTCTAATCTTAGAAATAATATTCACGGGCATACCTATCAGAACTTTACGTTTGAAGCTGATGCTGAGACTCTTAAATCATACTTAACAGTAACGCCCTCTCAATGATCTACTTTCTTCTGTTCATCCAGCAACTCATTGCCAGTATGACGCACATTGTCGGGAAAGACGTTCTTGAAGTGCTTTCGCCTTCACTTGCATTACTGATTCGCGCATCGATTGCGTCGGTTTCTCTTTTAATACTCGTAACAATAAGGCATAAAAAGCTGAATCTATTTTCCGGAATCGCTGCAAAAGATATGCTTCGTCTGGTGATATTAGGTTTTCTGAATATTCCCATCAACCAGTTCATTTATTTTCAGGGGCTGCATTTTACTTCCCCTGCCAACAGCGCATTGCTTTATGCCATGACACCGGCAATTGTTTTTGTCATGCTGCTCGTTATGCGCGGAGAAAAAGCAAATTGGAAAAAATCTGCAGGCATTGCAATTGCGTTTATCGGAGCGGCAATTGTCATGTTTGAGCACGGCGCGACATTCGCATCGGAATACACAAAGGGCAATATCCTTATTTTTATAGCTGTGACGGCATGGTCACTTTTTACGATCGTTGGAAAACCTCTTATTCCCAAATACGGGGCGCTGCGAGTAACGGCAATTCATATGCTTTTCGGGACGATCCTTTTTTTGCCGATAGGATTAGTCACTGCCGATTTGGATAACATTCCTGCGCTTTCAGGAACAATGTGGCTTGAACTGGTTTATCTTGGTTTAATCGGGTCTTGCGTCAATTATATTTTGTGGTACTACGCTCTCGGGAAATTAGAAACAAGCAAGGTCGCCATCTTCCAAAACATGCAGCCCATTCTGACAACGGCCATTGCTTTGATCATAGGCACGGTTATTTTATCTCCATTGCTTGTAGGAGGCGGAATAGTAGCAATCCTCGGAGTGCTGCTTGTAGAAAAAGGATAATACGGCAATCAACCCGGTCGGGTATTGACAATCGATAGCACAAAAGTTGAAGTTATCAGGATCATGTTGATTCCGACAAACATCGTGTAGTTCTTATGCAGATCGTCGAACTCTTTTTTCGCTTCGATGTATTCCGTAGTTTCTCTGGGATGATCAAAATCCTGAATAGTTGAGTGAAGTTCGGTCATGCGGTCTGTTATCTTCGATGAGTAGAACCAGAGTAACGTCACCATGAGGAAGATTAAGCACGTTTCGATAATTCGAAGAGTTCGGAATTCTCCGTTCCAGTTCATGGCAAGCAAAATAATCGAGCTGATGAAAGCGGCCGATCCGCAGATCCATTCGATCATATTCATTCTGCCCAGGATAATGGCATTCAGATTTCCCGCCATGGTTTTTGAANNGGCAGCAACGGCAATGCCCAGCATCAAAAGTGAGCCAAGCCATACGCCAAGGGAGAGAGATTTAAGGATCGAAAGAATCATACGTATTATGTAAGAACAAAATAAACAATGTTTTGAATGGAGTCAGTTGCAAAAAGCTTATTTTTGTACGTACGATTTTGCCGGATGTTTTCATTCATTGTAATAATTTTTATGAGATATTGTATGACATTGGGACTTTTTCTATCTTTGATAGGATGTTCTTCGACAAATAATGCCGTGGCTCCGGTTATTCTCATGACGCCGGCCACTTTTAACGGACAGTGGGGAGATTATGTCGGCAATAATTTAGTTCTTGTTTCTGCGCACGGAACAGGCAATGCTGTGATCATGCTCACACGGGCCGACGATACAATTTCAGGACATTTTATACGGTATATTTCACAAACTTCCACAGTTCTCGATTCCGGTGCTATTTCGGGCTATTCGATTAACAAGCCGACTAATTCAAACTATGTAATAACGCGAACTCCCTTTGGTACGATAACATTTGCAGATGATCCGAAGATGAATATT